>DAIDAN010000100.1 GCA_027310605.1 Candidatus Aenigmatarchaeota archaeon
ACTTAGGACCGACTAACTCCCGGCCGAAAAACGTTGCCGGGAAAACCTTGCCCTTTAGGCGATCAGGATTCTCACCTGACTTTGCTGCTACTACCGGCAGGATTTTCATCCCCGTGCGGTCCACACCCGCTCCCGCAGATGCTTCTGCCCGCGCGGGGCGCCTTCCTACGCTATATCTTTCGATATCTGAGGTATCGGTACTTGACTTACTCCCGTCCATTTTCAGCGCACTGATTCTCGAGAGGTCCGCTGTTTCGCGCCGCCCCTTTTCTTTCTTAAGAAAGAAAAGTGGTAGGTTACCCCAAAAGAAAGATTCCATAATATTTTTGAACAATATTAGTTTTTCTTTTTGGATACCTTACACTTTTTCTTTTTTCTAAAAAGAAAAAGGGTAGTTACGCGTTGATTATGCGATGGCTGCTTCTAAGCCTACGCCCCTCCTGTTTTTGAACCAGCACCACTTTCGCGACTTAGCCAAGATTTAGGGACCTTAACCTCAGGCTGGGTTATGGGAATCCGCTAATCGTTTTCTGCACGCAAAATAAAATTAATTTCGAATTTTTCGGCAATATTTGCGTATCTGATTTTTAATTCTGCGAAAAACAAATATTCCGAAAGAAAAACATTATGGAATGAAAAACAAAATCAGAACGGCTGTTAAAAGCTTGAACAGAAAGAAGAGAATTAAGCAAGCTTTTCCAAACCTTCTTCAGGCACATAAATCCAACTATATCTCCTGTCTCCCGGATGAAGATTAAGATTAAATTCTATTTTATAGATATTTCTCAAAGAAGCGACATATCTTTCTTCTATTACGCCTCCGTTTATATCCCAACCATGATATTTTGCTATATCCATTCCTATTTGGTTTAATCCAACCTTTTCTTCCAATTCAAATA
>DAIDAN010000101.1 GCA_027310605.1 Candidatus Aenigmatarchaeota archaeon
GATCACCTCCTTAAATTAATAATGTGTACTGCTAACAGGGCGCCAAAGTTTTAAACAGCCATCATAATCTTCATTTTACATTTTGGTGGACTGGCTGGGAGTTTTATAGCTTTTTACAAAAAGCTTATTTGAACCCAGAACCTCTACCTCGCCTTTTGAAGTAAAATGATTTTACTTTCGGTGCAAGGGTAGCGATTTCGGAAATTTCCGTCAACGCTTTGCGCGAGCGAAGCGAGCGGAAAGGGTTGCTTCCGTTGATCTACCAGCCCATGAAAATTGTTTTGTTAATCAAGATTTAAATATTCACAAATATGTTTAATTAGAAAAATAAGAAACACTCCCGAAAGCTAACGCTTAAATAGCTTCACGCCAAACTGTTATTGCGGATTTCGTGCGGTGAATTTGTATGAACAGCGGAAAATCTTGCATTGGCGCGCTCTTCTAGAATTTTTCACCCGAATCTTTGTCAAAATTTTCTGAAACTTTTCCGAAAACAGTTTCCTGCTTTGAACATCTTTCGCTCACATCCTGCTACTCATTTATCATGCTCACTTTTTGGAAATGGTGCACATCGCTGCTTTCGCGGCGGTGGAAGCGTTGATGGCGATGAAAAAGCCCTTTTTTCCGCTGCGCTCGAAAAAGCGCTTGCGGAAAAAAGGCTTGATGAACACCTGTTGAGTCCGCAAGGACGATGAAAAAACGGTTATCCATTGAGCCGGCTGAAAATTATTTTCAGCAAATGCGAGAAGACGCTGGAGGTAGGTGAAACCTACCTCAATCGGTTTTTTCGCGATGAAACTGGCAAAGGTAAGGACTGACGGACGCAGCTTCATTAAGTTGAGGCTTCGCCCGTCGGTCAGGTC
>DAIDAN010000102.1 GCA_027310605.1 Candidatus Aenigmatarchaeota archaeon
TATATGGAGGGTGTCTGTCAATTCCGTTTCTTTCAAGTCTGAAATGTTAAAAATTGGCTTGAAAGAAGGAAACAAGACAACTGTTCCAATGAATTTTAAAGTGAAGCCCGGACTGGAATTTCTCTTGATTTCTGGATTGTTCGATGCAGAAGCTTGGTTTGAAGTAGATAAAACCAAATACTACCGTATTAGATTTAAGATAAAGAATAAATCTATTGCAAATTTTGTGATGGATTTTTTATTTAGGAATAAAATCTGTTTTACAAACGGCAGTAAGGACAAATGTTTTATAGTGCACGAAAAATCCACAGGATTTTTCGGCATGCCAAAAACGCGAAGCGTTTTTGTGCATAAACATAAACAAGCAACAAGAGATTGGGAATTTTCTATCGAAGGTAATTCTTTTGCACCCGAAATGGGAGCCGATAAAGAAGCACTTTCTAATGGCGAAAGGCCCGAATCTCCTGGGCTACACGCGGCCTACAATGGTTGGGACAATGCGATGCAATACCGAAAGGTAAAGCTAACCGCCGAAACCCAACCCTAGTTCGGATTGGGGGCTGAAACTCGCCCCCATGAAGCCGGAAATCTAATCAGTTGCGGCTGATTGGAACGAATTCCCTAGAATGCCTGCGTCGAAATCTTTTTACATAGCAGAGAACAAATATAAATATGAAAAATAGAGTTGCTCTCTTGAAGTTAGGGAGTTTCGTTATAACAGACGGAGGAATCTATAAGAAAAGAAATCAGATATATTTCGATTCAACAGACAAAGCGCTGATAAAGACGTTTGTAGATTCAGCAAAAGACC
>DAIDAN010000103.1 GCA_027310605.1 Candidatus Aenigmatarchaeota archaeon
TTTCGCGATTATCGGAGAAAAGGCTGCGCAGCAGCCTGTCATCCAGCATCCAAAAAACGAAACTCAAGCAAACAACCAGCCAGTGCCTTTTTCCTTCAATCCCTATCTTCCGCTACTGGCTGCGATATTGCCCGCCATCCTGATATACATCTTCAGAAACAGAATCATGCAAATAGCGCGGACGGGCGACAGGAAAATGCTGAAAGCCCAGAAAGAAAGGTTCAGAAGAATGGAAGGCAGGCTTTCAAGAAAGGAGCGCGAGAGAATAGAGAATCATTTCAGGCATGGCTACGCCTATCTTGCAAAGGCGGAGATGAATGATGCAGAGGAAAAGAGGAAAGATGAAAAATAATTTTGGTGGGCTCGACGGGACCGGGGGAAACGTAGTTTCCCCCAAGGGTTCCCCCTTCCTTTATCGGACTTGAGTTCCCTTGGTTCTTCTTTCCCTTCCCGATATTCGAACTCGCGGGGCTTTTTCTAATATTTTTGTATATGCTTCTTTTTGCCTGGGATTTTTCTTGCAAGAAAAAGCCCACCCGCGACTCTCAGGTATCATCCAATGTTTCTGTCATCGCGCGAAACAAAAATATGTTGCGCGCTTAACATGCTTTTATCATTGATAAAAGCCTGATACTCTACCAGACTGAGTTACGAGCCCACAACAAAATTCTTGATTTAATCTATATAAATGTATTCTCAATTCTTAAGATTTTCTTGCATGCGCAAAATTTGCTAAAAGGATTGCTATGAACAGA
>DAIDAN010000104.1 GCA_027310605.1 Candidatus Aenigmatarchaeota archaeon
CTTTATGTCAGTGCCGTTGAAGACAAGCGCGTTGAAGGCTGCGCTGCTGTTCGTGTAGTTAGAGAAAGCGAAGGCAATATTGTTCAGATTGAAAGTGCTGTTCAACCCGACCGCGCCGACATCCTGAACGGTTGCAACGCCGCTTCCCGGATTAAGCGATACCGAATAATTTGTTCCATTAACCGTCAGCAGCCCCGAGCTGTTTTGCAATGAAACGGTTTTCGGGATGTAAGCCTCGAACTTCCCCTGCTTCGCGAGAAGGTTGTCAATCTCCTGTTTCGAGCCGCCTGCCATTTCTATCTGTATATAATTCGCGCCGTCCTGAGTCACGGACTGGAAGTTTGCCTCGCGCAAGCCGTAGATGTTTATCCTGGTCTGCAATGTCGCGATTGCCTGCTCCACAACCGCGTCGCTCACATTCTCCTTCACCTTCAGCAGCACGCGCGTTCCGCCAACCAAGTCCATCCCGAGATTGAGCCTTGTCGCAGACGGCTTTACCGCGTCGATTCCCAAACTGTTCCCGTTCAGGACAACAGAGTCAAGCTTTCCGGAATGCGCGAAAAAGACAGTCCCTGTATAGTTCTCGAAAATCTGCAAATCTTCCGGCGCGCTTATCGTTTTCGAGCCCATCTGCGTTATGTATTCCCCGGGCTGGACTTTCCCGTAAAAGGGCGAGTCGGTGTTCATCGATTTCACGAGAATGCCCTGCTTCTGCACCGGAATTATC
>DAIDAN010000105.1 GCA_027310605.1 Candidatus Aenigmatarchaeota archaeon
GTGATAGGCTTTCTTATCGTGAAGCACTTCCCGGACATGCCCGACTACCAGCCGGACAAGTTCACCTGGACCGGCGTTCTCGTCGGGCTGCTGATTCTTTTCGCGGGCTTGGCGCTGCTGTTTTTGTAAACAGCAATTCTGGAAATTAGCTTTGCATTATAAGTTCCCGCACTTCATCATAATCTGTATCTTTGCAATGTTTTTTTCGTAGTTCATTACGCAATCCGCTGCTTCGAGCTGCTATAGCCTCTTGTTTGGTCTTAAATGGCACAAAGCCCAAAAATCTAGAATATTTTCCACAATCTATATTAAACCTATATTCGCCCTTCATTCTATCGAAAAATATATATTTTTCATTTGTCGGCACAACTATTTCTCCTTCATATTTTTGTTTAAATTCTACCATTTAATTCACCTCATTATTTTTGTAGAGAAGGCGGCAAAACCTGCGCCGACCAATATGCAATTCATTACTTTATAATGGAAGCAAAAGCTTAAATATCTTTGCTTTATCCTACCTTATCTTACCAGAGAGAAAGACGGCAGCCGCCTTATTTGAAAACCGTACTGTGAAGAAAGAATTAACAGCAATTACGGCGGTTTTCTTTTTTGGATTTTTGCAGCAATCCGAATGGTTTTTATTTACCGAAAAACAAATAGGAAGGGTGCTCTATTATGATAGACAAGCCTTTTTTCGACCTGTGCGTGCCGAAGCATGATAATAC
>DAIDAN010000106.1 GCA_027310605.1 Candidatus Aenigmatarchaeota archaeon
ACGCTTGAGTTCGCGAAACAGCTGAACTGCGACACTTCGCAGTTCTATCCGCTGATGGTTTATCCGGGAACCGCAGCCTACGAATGGGCGAAGAAAAACAATTTCATAGAAACTGAAGATTATTCGGAATGGCTCACGCAGGACGGGCAGATGACTACTACTGTCTCGCGCCCCGGCTTGAGCAGGGAGGAGCTGCTTGCTTTCTGCGACTTGGCGAGGAAGGAATATTACATGAGGGCCGGGTATATTGTACCGAAAGTCTTGCAGAGCCTGAAGAATCCGGAAGAAGGATTGCGCACTTTAAAATCCGCGAAAACTTTTTTCAGGCATTTGAAGTGAATTCAATACGATTCAGAATCAAAAATTCAGAACGGCCGTTCATTATGGATTAAAATGCTCGCAAAGAGGGCTTGGGACTACGCGTTCGGGAGATGAATATTTTTCAGACAATTCAGGTGACAATATGAAATTGGTATTGATTCATTTATCAGACACCGCAGGGCACCCACCTCTTGGTCTGGCTTACATAGCAAGTTATCTTAGAAAATATTTTAATTTCAATAATACAGTCATAATAGATAAAGAAAAAGATATTCTTAAAAAAATTTCGAAAGAAAAGCCTGATATTATAGGAATATCCGCAGTTTCTTTGCAATTCAAAAGAGCGAACGAACTTGCAGGAAAAATAAAAACTTTATATGATACGCCAACAC
>DAIDAN010000107.1 GCA_027310605.1 Candidatus Aenigmatarchaeota archaeon
GAATATCTGGATGTCAAACTCGGGAAAATCCGTCAGGTAATCAAGCTTTATTCTTGACATTTTCAGCGGCTCCGCCTTCCTGCCAAGGATGAGGCAGACATCTATATCCGCGTATTTTTCCTTCCGCGCGAAGCTTCCGAAAGCTATCACTGCCAATATTCTTTCGTCCTTCTTTGCCTTCGCGACAAGCCTTTCGAATATTTTCATATCCCTCTGAACCATATTCTTTCTTGCAACTTATAAAACTTTATATATCAGCCTTTCCAGAAAAATATCATTATGGCTTGAATATGCACGAAAATCTTTCAGATTTTCAGCATGCCGAAAACGCTTTCGCATTTTCGTGCACATTACGAAACAGTATTCCAAAAAAAGAACGGACATTAAGCTGTTGCGATTGAACGCCGTAATGGCGTAACTGTAATCGATTGCGTATTGTCAGCGCATCTGTTGCTGATTCGCAATGATAATGCAAATAATATTGAAGGTCTTTTTATGCCAAGAAGTATTTCTGCCAATTTACGAAACGGTAATCAGCGTTCTGTAAATCAATCCGTATCGAGGAAGGGAATGGAACTCCCGATTAACACCCTCGTCATCGTTGCGATTGCAGTCATAGTCATTCTCGCGATTGCCGCGTTCTTCATGGGCGGCTTCGGCGGCTCGAGCAAGGATGTCCAGAACAGGCAGAACTTCTTGAACGCTTGCTCG
>DAIDAN010000108.1 GCA_027310605.1 Candidatus Aenigmatarchaeota archaeon
AGCCAAAAGAGGCATATAGCTTTTCTATGAAGTATTATTTTCTGAAACGTTTAATAGTTCCGCTTACAATTATTCTTCTGATAAGTATGGGAGTTCAACTCAAGGACTTGATAATAAAAAAAGAGATTGAAATAAAAGATTTGTCCGGCAGGAAGATAGCCATCGATGCATTTAATTTCATTTACCAATTCCTTTCCATAATCCGCGACCGCGACACGGGGCAGCCGCTGAAAAACAGCAAGGGGCAGGTGACGAGCCATCTCTCGGGAATTTTTTACAGGACTGCAAGACTGATTGAGGCGGGCATCCGCCCGATATGGGTTTTTGACGGCAAGCCGCCGGAGTTCAAGTATGTTTCCCTGGAGAGAACTGCAAAAAAGGAGGAGGCGCACAGGAGGCTGGAGGCTGCGCGCGAGGCGGGCGACGCGGAGGAGATAAGGATTGCAGCGCAGCAGACCGCGCACCTGAGCGCGGAAATGGTTGAGCAATCCAAAAGATTGCTCGGTATGATGGGCGTGCCTTATGTGCAGGCGCCTTCCGAAGGCGAGGCGCAAGCCGCTTTCTTATGCAGCAGCAAACAGGTTTTCGCGGTTGCCTCGCAGGATATTGACACGCTTTTATTTGGGACCGAACGACTTGTGCGGAACCTTTCGGTGAGCGGGAGAAGAAAGGTCGCGGGAAAAAATGTTTACAGGGAGGTGAAG
>DAIDAN010000109.1 GCA_027310605.1 Candidatus Aenigmatarchaeota archaeon
GCGCGATTCCTCCAATGCTTTTTTCGCCTGCTGCCCGAAGCTGTGCAGCGAAGAGGCGTTGCCGTGCTTTTTCGCAAAGAAAGGCTCCATCGCCTTCAGCACCTCCTCCCGCACGGGGCGCGAAGCAGCGTAGTCGAAATAGATTTTTTTCATAAAAACACCATCAATACGAATCAGATTCAGGAATGCCGGTAACATTACGAATACTACAGATACGCTGATTAAACTATTCGCACGCAAGCAACTTTAACAGGCGTGCCTTTTTTCCAATTCAATTCGTATCGTAATGCATATTTTTATAACGCCGTTATTCTTAAAGGTTTGCAGGGTGTTATAATTTGGCTGGCAGAAAATATGTGTTGAGAAATATATACCTGACAAGCCAAGAAAAATAACAGCGGCGATAAGCTTAAATACTTTACGGTAGTATATGCTTCTGATAAGTATGGCTTGGAGAAAAAAAACAGGGGCGTTGAAAGATGTTCTTGAAGGCACCGTAGCATATGAATCCAAAGGTGGCGTTGAGCATCCTTTGCAACTGAAAGACTCTTATGAAAATAGTTACAGCATGTTCAGCAACTTTTCTAGCATCGTTTATCATTTTGGGTTTAATGAAGGCTTAAACAATCTTTCAATAAAGCCCAATCCGGAATTTTTCCAGAACGGCTCTCTTTCTTTGAAGCAT
>DAIDAN010000010.1 GCA_027310605.1 Candidatus Aenigmatarchaeota archaeon
TACTTATATAACGAAAAAATTAATCCCAAAAGTCTTTTATTTGTTTCCGGTTTTTCAGAGCCGCAAGCAAACCCAAAACGCTTATTAATCTCGCAGGCGAACAGTAATCATGAGCGACATAAGCGCGAAGCTCGGAAGCCTGCTGAAGAAGGAGCGCGGGCTGCTTTTTGCCTACGCCTACGGAAGCTTCGGCAGGGGCGAGAAGGATTTCAGCGACATCGACATTGCCGTGTTCGTGCGCAGGCAGCCGAGAAACAGCGCAGAATACGAAGCTGTCCTTGGCAGGAAGCTTGAAAAAATCTCGGGCGTTCCCGTTGATGTCAGGATAATAAATTCTCTGCCGCTGCTTCTGAAATCGCGTATATTGAAAGAGGGGAAAACAATTTTTTCAAGAGATAATGTTACGCGTGCGGGTTTCGAGGCTGATATAATGTGCAAGTATCTCGATTTTAATCATCATATGAAAATGTTCGACAGGAAGAGGTTGGAGAGATATGGAGCCGGATAAGGAGCTGATAAACTTAAGGATAGACATAATCGAGAGGAACCTGAAAGAGATAGGAAGAATCACGGCGGAAGGCGAGGAAAGATTCCTGAAAAACTACAGGACAACGCTCGCGGGAAAGCACGCGCTTCTCGAGTCGATAGAAGCGTGCATAGATATTGGGAACCATATCATCGCGAGCCTCGGCCTGCGGAGGCCCGAGGACTACAGGGACATATTCGCGATTCTTGAGGAGAACAGGGTTATCCAGAAAAATCTTTCGGAGCGCCTGCAGAAAATGGCAAGCTTCAGGAATCTTCTTGTGCATTATTACGCCAAAGTTGACGACAGGAAAATTTTTGAGATTATGAAGGATGATTCTAAAGATATGCTGGAGTTCGCGAAAGCTGTCTTGAAGCGCATCAGCTGATTCTTATGATTGAGCTGGAAAAAACCTATCTCGCAAAAAGAATTCCCGACGGGCTAAAGAAATGCAAATTCAAGGAAATCGTTGATGTTTACATTCCCGAAAATAGCGAACACCCGAAATTGAGAATCAGGAAGAGCGGAAATAAATTCGAGATAACGAAAAAGATGCCGGTTAAAGAAGGGGATGCGTCGTATCAGGAAGAACAAACAATAGTTCTGGCAGAAGCCGAGTTCAACGAACTCAATCGGCTTGTCGGAAAAAAAGTCCGCAAAATCAGATATTATTATAATTACAACGGCCGCACAGCTGAAGTCGACTTGTTTCAGGATTCATTGAGCGGGCTTGTTCTTGTTGACTTTGAATTTGCAACAATCGAAGAGAAAAACAGTTTTCGGATTCCGGATTTCTGCCTTGCGGATGTTACGCAGGAGCTTTTTCTTGCTGGAGGAATGCTTTGCGGAAAAAGCTACGAAGATATTGAAAACGGTCTGAAAAAGTTTGGCTATCAAAGACTATTTGTTGAATAGCAATTTTAATAACTTTCCGCGCATTGCAAGCTTAAATGCTTTTGTTTTCTATTATTGGTTTTTATCTTCATTCAATGTCTATATGTTAATTCGTCCAGGCGACGCCGATATAATGCAGCAGCCACATTATCTCAGATAGAACCATAATAAATATTAGGATGACTGATTTATAAATCTGAAATACGTTCTTGGGCGTTGGCGGCGCAACTGTCGCAGCAATCATAATGGCAAAAGCCGATGCGATTCTGGTTTTGTCCGTGTTATTATAAGAAAAAATCTGACGAAAAATTTTCTTTCCGATAACTTACCGCTTTCTTTTTCAAGTTTGCATCAAAAAGAAAGGGGTAGAATGGTCCCGTCGGGGAGAGATTCAAAATATTTTTGAATTCGGGAAGTCCTGCCTAATGAAAAAGATTTTTCTTTCGCTTTTCTCTTTTTCGCTTAAGCGTTTTTCTCTTTTTCATGCTTCTTCTTGAAAAGAGAAAAAGGCTTACTCCCAGCCTCTCGGTATCGGTATTGGAACGAAGACTGAATAAACAATGCTGAACGCAGAGTTCTACAGCCGAGCGCTCCGCCATTGAGCTACGACGGGATGAATTATGGAATGAACCCATACTCATTATGAAACGAACTGAATTTCGGGAACGCTGATAAAGCGTTCATATCGAGCGGCTCAAACGGCCGTTCTGGTTTTTCAGTTCATTCTGTATTGATGTTCATTTCATATTGATTTCTCAATGTCAAAATTTAATTTGCAAAGAAACCTTATAAGCGTTTTTTATTCTGGCGCGAGCGGACATCCGAACCCGAGCTTATAAGATTGTAACGCGCAATATTGGGTTGAGAAAAGTACGCTGATAAAAATGCTTGCGTCAATCTTTCTTGCTTTCAGAAACATCTTCGCTTACAATCCTTCCGCCTGCCTCCTCTATCTTGCGCTTCGCCTCCTCGGTGAACTTCGCGACCTTCACGGCGAGCGGCTTTGTTATTTTTCCGCCAGAGAGAAGCTTGCCATAGCCGAGCTCCGACAGGTTGATTTCGCTGCCGGCTGCAATCTTGTCGAGCATTCGCAGGTTTATCGCTTTCTCCTTGCTTGCCCTTGCTACGCGCTGCGGGACCTTGAAGCCTGTCCTCCCGAAATGTTCCGGGTCGTTCGCGAGCATCCACATCTTTTTGTGCTTGAGCAGCCCGGCCATCCCGTGCCCGCCCTTCGAGCCCTTCCCGCGGTGTTTTTTTTTCGCGCCCCAGCCGTGCAGCTTCGAGCCGCGCTGCCTCCTCACTTTTTTCCTGAATCTCATTACCATGATTATCAACTACAATATGCATTGAATTCAATAAAATATTTTTTACAGTTTAGGCATTTTCCTCCGTCCGTTCTGATTTTTATTTTTATCTTCTGCTACGAAAACCATATTTATCGAAAAAATATTCAGCTTCTGCGAGTTTTATTAAAACTATTCGTTAAAACAATTCATAATGATTTCAAATCATCCTCTCCAGCAGCTCGTTTATCCTGTCGCCGCGGTAGCCCAGCTCTCCGCGCGGATAATGCTGCTTTATCTCGCGAAAGCCGCCCGAGGCAGGAGTGAGGCGGAAGACGGGCTTTATAGATTTTAGTCCGCCGTTAAGAATTTCTTTCACCGCGGTTTCCGCCTTCTCCGCTGTAAGCTTTCTGTTTCCTTCAACCCTTCCCCTTTTCAAAACCAGCTTCTTCAAAACCTCTTCGCTTATCTCGCCGAAGGTTATGTAATCCTTCGCTTTCTGCAGCATTCCCCTCGCGCCGTCCGTGCCGCGCAGCAGAACGCAGTGGTTCTTCCTGTTCAGGCGCAGCATCGCGAGCGTGTCGCGCATCTCCTTTCCCATAGTTGTCGCGCCGCGGATTCGCACCGCCGCGATAAGCTTGGCCGAATCCAACTCGTTTTTTTTGGCGACTTCTCTTTTTCCTGCTTTCATTATTATCACGCATTATGGAATGAATTTGAAGATTTCGCGTTTTCGCCAGTTATGTTTTATTTTTTATCTTTATTTCGAAAACCGTATTTTGAAAAAAATATTATTAATAGCAGTTACGACGGTTTTGCTGTTTGTGTTTTTTCATTTTCGGATTATTCGGCGCGGACCGAACGATAATTTTTGTTATTTCCTATTCAGCTTTTCCTTCCACCATGCCCGCGCTCTTGAGCTGGCTTTCCTGCACCTTGAACCTGTCAAGCCTTTTCAGCGCATCGAAGGCGGCCTTTATCAGGTTTATCCTCGACTGCGTCTGCCCGCGCGTCTTCGACCAGATGTCTTTTATGCCAGCGGCGCGCATCACCTTCTTCACCTCGTCGCTGACGCACAATCCTATGCCGTTCGGCGCGGGTTTCAGCTCGATGACAACGGAGCCGCTCTTGCCGCTGACCGCGAACGGGATGGAGTGCGGCTTCGCGCAGGAGCATTCCCAGGAGCCGCAGCCGCGCCTTATCGGAATCATGCCGAGCTTTGCCTTCTGCAGCGCCTTCTCCATCAGCTCCCTGTGCTTCGCCGGCGGGCCAGCCGCGAACCCGAGGCCCACGATGCCGTTGCCGTTGCCTGCGACAACCAGCGCTGAGGTGGTGTAGCGGCGCCCGCTCTTGTGCATCCTTGTCGTCCTTTTGGACGGCGTCCTCCTGATTCCGCCGCCCTTACCCGTGCTGCCCCCGATCATTATTATCTCGCTTTCCACTGGCAAAAGCATGTCAGCAATCTCCGGCTCCGTTATGCGGCGGCCGCTGTTGAAAATCTGCATTATGTCAGTTATCTCCTTGTTCAGGACTTTCCTGCCGAGCTCGGTCTTCGGAGCCCAGAGCGGCTCTTCGCTTTTTTTCTTTTCATCTCGGGGGGCTTCGCCCCCAACGATCCCCCCTTTTGTTTCGGTCACTTCTTTCTCTTGCACCTCGGGCGCCGCAGCCTCTTCAGACGCTTCCTTCTTAGCCTCCACTTCCGCGGCAACAAGCTCTTCCGCCGCGATGTGGTTCGCAGCGTCGATATTCTTCTCCTCGGCCTTCTCCTGCTTGGTATCCTTTCGCGGGATGTTCCTTTTTTTCTTCGTTTCCTTTCCTGCTGCCATAAAAATCACACCAGTATTGATTTAACGCATTTTCATTTGTGCCGCTTTTTTTGCATATTTTTTACGAAAACGATATTACAGTTAAATTATTTTCATCATCAGTTGCGATGGTTTTATTTATGGTTTTATTTTTTATTTTGCTTTCGCGTTTTCGTCCGTATGATTTATTTTTTTCAATAATCTTTTTCGAAAACCATTTTGCGAGTAATCTGTTGTAAATAACATTTATGATGGCTTTCTTGTTTGGATTTCCCGTTTTCTGATTGTTCGGTCCGGACATTTTATTTTTCATCTTTCAATATCCTCTCCTTCACTTCAGCGAAGTTTTTTTCGATTCCGGATTTTCCCTGGATGTGCTTTCCCGCAATCCGCTCTTCCGAAGGAATTATCCCCTTCGAGTGAGGCACTTCCAGCCCCGCGTCAACCGCGCCCGCGAGCGCAGCATAAATCCTCGAGCCTTTCGTGCTCGCCTGCAGCCCGATGTCAAGCACGGCTTCTTTCAAGCCGGCTTTTTTCGCGCGCATCCCCGCAAGCAGCCCGGTAAGGTAGGACGCGGGAATGTTCCCGCCCCCGAATTTCCATCCCAATCCCGCAAGCTGCGCGGAAAACGCGGAAGACAGAGTCTCGTCCCCCGCGGGCTTGAAACCGACAAACTGCACGATGGTATTGTCCAGCCTTCTTCTCACCACGAGCCTCGGCATACCCGACTTCACCAGCGCAAGCCTTTTCCTGTAGTCCGTCTTCTGAATCCTTCTCCGCCTGTGCTGCATCCGCATTTTTATCACATCATTATCGTTAAGTTTGTTTTATGTCGTATCGTTATCGATTGATTTTCATTTTGCGTGTTTCGGTTTTTCATATTAATCATTGAATTGTTTTTTTTCAACTTTGAGCGTTTCCTATTTCCTTTCGGCCTTGTTTTTTTTCCGAGGGTTTCGCGCCGTTCTCCGCGAATATCTTTCCGTATCTTTTCCTAAGCGCCTCCTTCGTCCGTTTTTTCATTTCCGTCTTTCTTGCCTTTTCCGCTGCCTCGTATTCCGAGACGGAAACGCTCGCGAGCTTGCGCTCCTCAAGATGCGAGAGCAGGTGGTGCCTGCTCCTGAACGCGCCGCCTTTCGCCTGCCTGTAAACGCTCCCGTAATCCTTCAGCATTTTCTTTTCGCTCCTCAGCGACTTTAGAAGGCTCCTCTGCGGCCTTATGATTTTCAGCCATCTCTCCTTTTTTCCCGCCCTCCCGCCTGTCGCGCCCTTCCTGCTTCCCGCGCCGCCCCCCCTTCCTTTCGCAGCCTGCAGCATCCTGAGCCTCGGGCCAGTCCTGTCGGACTTCTTTCTGGGAATTTTCCTTACCAGCCCGTCCTTTATCAGCCCGCGCACATCCCTTCTGGTGATTGCCTGTTTTATTTTTTCCGCGGCTTCCGGGCTCATCCAGACGCGCGACTCGCCGCACTTCAGTATCTGCGCCGCCATCCTCCTTTGGGTGCCGAGGTTCATCATTATCACATCAATATCGTCCAGTTTATTTAACGCTGATTGGATTTCTTGCGCCGTATCTTTATCGGATTTTCATTTGTGTCGGTTTCGCTTTTCGAATTTGCGCTTTTTTGTTTTTTATCGCCGAATTAAATTCGTTTGTGCCGTCGATGTGATTTTCGAATTCAAGCAGTATCGACTTTTACGAAAACGTGTTCTGTTGTTTCGCGCCCTCGAACAGCAGCCCGAACTCGTGGAACACCGAGTTGCACGCCGGACAGACATAAAGCTCCGGCTTTTTCCTCCAGAGCCTGCCGGACACGCCGCAAGCCGGGCATTTGTTCTCGCCTACAACCAGGAACATTTTTAAGCCTCTTGAGAGTTTTCAGACACTTCCCGCAAAAACGGGTTTGTTGAAACGGCGAGTTCAAGACCGCCTACTTTCAAAAAATATTCCTCAGCATTTCCGTTTCCTTTCGGGCTTAATAATTCCCTTTTTCCATAGACGAAAAAATTTTTAGCCATTGTTAGTCACGCTTTATTTTTTTTCTTCCGCAACTCCCGGATTGAGCACGCGGATTTTCATCTGCCTCGCTTTTTTTGTTATCGCAATCCTTTTCTTCCCCCCTACGCACGATGCGATTCTCGCGCAATCCGTTTTCGGGTCCATCTTCTGCAAATCGCTCTCGTTGAACACGCGCGCTTCCGCAAGCCCCGAAGGGTGCAATCCTTTCGCAGCTAGGGGCGAGCCGTATCCCGCCTTCGGCAGGTAGCCCTTCCCTTTTATGTGCTTCCGCAGCTTGTTCCTTTTTCCGATGGGGGCGCGCCATTTCCTGCCAAGGCTCGGGAACCTGAACCAGTTCTGGCGCAGGAATTCCGGCTCCTTGCTCTTGCGTTTTTTTCTCAGCCTCAACGCTGCGGCCTTTCCGTTTTCCATCGTTATCACATCAATACGGTTGAGTCTCGTTTGCGCTGTTTGGATTTTTTTCTGTTTGATATTTTTTGTGTTTTCGTCCATAATCAGAACCTGCGGTTCCGATACCTCCCTTGCGAAAACCGTTTCATTGCAAATTTATTTTCAATATCATCTGCCCTGTTTTTATTTTTATAAATCTTATTTCTAAAACCGCTTTGAAACATAAAAATAAAAAATCAGTTTCGGCAGTTTTTTTGCTTGCATTTTCCATTTCGGATTATTCGGTCTTGACCGAATAATAATTTCATCCCCTGCTCACCAAAAATATCCCGTCCTGGAAGACTCGGCGGTCGCGCGCGGATATCTTGGTTGCGCGCTCTATGTTCGCCGCGGTCTGCCCGACATCGTCAAGATTGTATCCCGTTACAGTTATCTCATCATCCTTTACCTCCACTTTGGCGTCGCCGAGTATTTTCGCGCTCCTCAGCGACTTTTCCCCCAAAAAATTGTGCACCTGCACCTCCTTTCCCGAAACTTTCACTGTCATCGGAAAGTGCATGAAGACTATCTTGAGCTTGTATGCGTACCCGCTTGAAACGCCGGAAATCATGTTCCTGATTTGCGACTCAACCGTCCCCGCCATTGATTTTATCTTTCTTTTTCCGCTGTCAGATGAGATTGTTATCTTGCTGCCGTTCTTCGCTATATTGATTTCGTTCGCGAACAGCGGTGATGAAAAATCCTTTTCCACCTTTCCGAGCTTTCCGCTGGCTGATACCTTAAAGCCTTCCACCCCGACTTCAACCTCCTGCGGTATCTCTATGATGCGTTCTGCCATAAACATCATGCATTTATTAAATTAGTTCCTTTCCAAAATATGCTAAATCTAATTTTTTTATATCATTATCCCTTCGCAGGATTTTTAGGGATAAAAATGCTGTTCCATAATCATTTCCTTGTTTAAACATTGACAGCAGTTTTTTAAGTTTCGGATTCTCATATTCCTCTTTTTTTATAAGACCTATACCATGTTCTTTCAAAAATTCATTCACATCCGATACTATTTTCTCATATGCGGCTGAATTGATTTCATATGGTTTTTCTTATTCCGGATTTTCCTGATTTGATTTCAAATGTTTTTCCAGACATTCTATGGAACAATATCCCGAGCATCTGTGCCCTATTATAGGTTTCCCGCATTCGGGGTTCCTGCATTTTCCGTGATGCGGCATCTGGAAATAAAACATAATCTTCATTCTTTTTTTCTGTCATTTCATATTTTTTCCATTTTCGGATTGCTCGGTCTTGACCGAACAATAATTTTTCAAGTATTTTTCAATAGACATACGCGAGCAGCTTGCCGCCGATTTTCTGCTGCTTCGCCTCCGCGTGCGTCATTATCCCCTTTGATGTGGAGAGTATGAGCAGCCCCACGCCGGCGGCAGGGAGGAACCTCTGCTCCCATTTCTCGAAATTCCCGCTCTTCACCGCGAACCTCGGCCTGATTGAGCCGCAGTCATTTATCTTTCCGATAAGCTGTATCTCGAACCTCCCGCCCTTCCCGTCCTCTATCATTTCAAAGCTTCCGATGTATCCGTTCTTCTGCAGCAAAAGCAGGATATCTTTTTCCATCCCGGACGCCTTTATCGAAACGGACTTCTTTCCGAAATTTTCCGACACCTTCATCGCCGACAGCATGTCCGATACCAAGTCGTGTCTCATAATTACCACAACAATTTCATTGAACTCAATATGGAACGATTAATAATATTACGCTTGTTCGGCCGTTGTTTTTTTCATCTGAATCCATGTTGTTTTTCAACTATATTTCCTGAACCCTATCTTCGCGGCTACTTCGCGCATGCACTGGCGGCAGTACATCAGCCCGTACTTCCTTATTATCGCGCCGTGCCTCCCGCAGCGCCTGCACGCGTACGCGCCCTTTCCGGTTTTCCTCTCCTTCTTTTTCGCTTTCATGATTATCACGGATTGATTTTTCTGTTTTTATCTTGTGTTTTCGTCCGTATGATTTATTTTTTTCAATAATTTTTTTCGAAAACCATTTTGCGAGTAATCTGTTGTAAATAACATTTATGATGGCTTTCTTATTGTGTTATGATTTGAAATCTCTTACTCAACTTTCACTCCGAAGTTTTTCGCAGCCCATTCTTTTGCATCATCGCTTGTTATCACATGCCTCTTTCCAAGCTTGTGCGGAATCCTTTTCTCCTTCACGCGGAAGCCGCGGCGCTCGAGCGTGACGCAGACATCCATCCCGTATATTCCGATTTCAGGGTCGTATCTGACGCCGGGCAGGTCTATCTGCTCGCGCACGCCGAATGAAAAGTTCCCCTGCCTGTCGAACACCCGCTCGGGCAGCTTCCCGTCTATCGCGTCCAGCGCCTTCTTCAAAAACCCGGTTGCATCATTCCCGCGCAGCGTCACCATGCAGCCGAGCGGCCTGCCTTTCGCGACCCCGAAGGTTGAGCGGCTGCGCGAGTTCGTGATTACCGCTTTCTTTCCGGTTATCTTCTCGAGCAGCTTCTTCGCCTTGTCAAGCTTTTCCCCTCCTGTGCCGCAACCGATGTTTATCGTCAGTTTTCCCATCCTTACCTCGCGCATCGGGTTTTCATTTGTCATTAACATCACATCGATATCGATTGATTTCATTTGCGAAATTGTAATTTGCACGAAAAGCGGAGCTTTTCGGCATGCCGAAAACCGAAGGTTTTCGTGCATTTTGCGGGTTTATTTTTACTTATTGCGGATTGAATTCAATGACATGGTTGTTCGGCCGTTGTTTTTTCATCTGAACCGCGTTTCTCACTCAACTGCGAGCGCGGGCTTGTCCTTTCCAACCGCCATGACATAATCGAAAGCTGTCTCAAAAACTTCCGAATTTTTTTTCAGCCATATCCTTTTCATGCTTCCAGCTTCTATTTTTTCCACCCTTGCAACCATTCCCGCATTCTTTCCTTTTGTTACAAGCGCTGCCGCGCCTTCTTCGAGCTTCAAATGCTCGATAATTTCCTGTTCCGGCAGCCCGATAAGTAGCGAGTCATTGGTTTTGAATTCCTTTTCCGATACGAGGTTCCTGCCGTCGTGGAGGTTGTACTGGATTTTTCCGCCGCTGATTGCGGTCTTCCCGACAATCTTGCACAGCTTCATCTTCGATTCCTTTCCCTCGATCTTCAAAAGCTTCAACCCCTTTTTTTCCGGCAGCACCCTGTAAGCCGCGGAAGCCGAAGGTATCGCTACCGCGTCCATCAATCCTATCCCGAACTTCTGGTCACTGCAAACTTTTCCGTCGACAAGCGCCTCGCCGCGCTTTATCTCCCGCTTGCCCTCCCTGCCGCTCTCCGCGAGCATCGCGATGTCCCTCAGCGCCGCGACCAGCGGAATCGACGCGGATTTCGCGTGCGGCCCTCTCGGCGAAGCTGTGAACTTGCCGCTGCTCTTCCTCCTGCCCGCGAGGGGCGCCGACATCCTTTTCTGCCATGCCATAGATATCACTTTAACATTTTCCATTATCGCATATTGTGTCTGCTGTTTGAGTGCAGTTAATATCAAATCACATATTACGATTGAATCGGGTTACATTGTTTTTGCTTTTCGGTGTTTGATTTTTTTGTGTTTTTGTCCGTTATGTTTTTTATTTTCAATATTTTGTTGCGAAAACCATATTGAGAGTAATTTATTGTTAACAACAGTTACGATGGTTTTATTGTTTGAAATTTTTCATTTCAGGATTATTCGTTCGATACCGAACAATAATTTTCATTCATTTTCAGTTTTATTTCTTCATCTCTATCTTGGCGCTTTTTGTTTTTGTCTTTTCCAATATCCTCTGCCTCATCTTGTCGCCGAAGTCGGCTTTCGTTATTACAAGGTTCGAGGGCTGCAGCGGGACTTTCGCCTCGTTGCCCTTCGCGGTTTTCCTGACGATACCCTCCACATAAATTTTCAGTTCTTTCAAGTCGACTTCCGCGACCTTGCCTGCCTTTCCCGAATGCGAGCCGCGCATAATTCTTATCTCGTCGCCCTTCCTGAGTTGCAGGCTTCTCTTCCCGAGCTGCGCGCGCAGCTCCCTTGACAAATGCGCGGACACGAGCTTCTGCCTTATGTGCAGCGGCGCATTGTAAAGCGCCTTCCTCTGCTTGCGGGGCTTCGAGGATTTTGAAAAAGCCATGAACATCACTTTATTGCATATTTTTTCTCCTGAAGAGTTTTGATTCATATTTCTGCATCATTTCTTCGAGCAACGGAATTACAGGCTTCAGTTTTTCATATATTTCCAAAGATGCGCTGCTTTCATCGCACATATTTTCACCATATTTCTGTTTTATTACTTCTAATGTTTTTGATTAAACTTTTTTGAACAAGTGAGCAACGGCAATATCGGTATGCGAAGCATCAATAATATTATTCGTTGCGAACTTTCGCCGAAAAAAGTTTAATCACACTATTATGCTCGCTATCTTGCCGATTGCGCTGAACCTTTCCACAACTTCTTTCGCTATCGGGCCCTTTATTTCTGTGCCGCGCGGCTCAAGCCTCTCGTTCACGAGCACGACCGCGTTGTCCTCGAACTTTATCCTCATGCCGTTCGGCCTCCTGTATTCCTTGCGCTGGCGCACTATCACCCCGGTCACGACCTCGTGCCTGATTTTCTCGTTCCCCTTCTTGACAGCGCCCACGATGACGGCGCCGACGCCCGCGCCCGTCCTTCGCCTGCGAACGCTGTGCGTGCTCTTGACCGTGATGAGCTGCACAATCTGCGCGCCCGTGTTGTCCGCGCACTTCAGGAAGCTGCCCGACTCAAGCCCGCGAGTCACATTTGCGCTTATTGCTTTCATGAATATCACATCAATATCGTTGAGTTCCATTCGCGTTTTCGTCAGTCCGTTTTTTATTTTTTTCTTTATCTGAAAACCGTATTCATG
Source organism: Candidatus Aenigmatarchaeota archaeon (assembly GCA_027310605.1). Taxonomy (GTDB): domain Archaea; phylum Aenigmatarchaeota; class Aenigmatarchaeia; order Aenigmatarchaeales; family DAIDAN01; genus DAIDAN01. The sequence continues at coordinate 11,859 of DAIDAN010000010.1, forward strand.
ATAAAAAATGAACATCAGCTGCGGCGGTTTTATTTTTCCGAAAATCTTATTCCGCATCTTTTTCGTTTTCATAATGTTTTTCGTCAAAACCTTTTTCTTTCAGATAGTTTGCTGCTTCATCCACCTTCCTATTTCTTCGTGTTCTCCAGCTTTTCAATCACCACGAACGATTTCGTCTTCGAGAGAGGCCTGCACTCCGCTATCCTCACCGAATCGCCGAGCTTCGCGGCGATGCAGTCGGGGTTATGCGCGGCAAGTCTCGTGTGCCTTCTCTCGTAGCGCTCGTATTTCGGGATGAGCCTGTTGAAGCCCGACTCCACGACAACAGTCTTCGCAGCCTTGTCGGAAATCACATTTCCCGCGAACACCCTTCCCCTGACAGGCAGCGTCCCGTGCCAGGGGCATTTAGCGTCGGTGCAAACCTGCGCGGGAGGCTTCGCCTCAACACCGATATTCCTGTGCTTCGCCTCGGATTTTTGCATAATTGTCACGATATCTTTTTATCAGGTTTTTGCATTTCCATCTGTCCTGATTTTTTTTTCATCCGGATTGAAAACCGTTTCCAAAAGTTTTTGTTTTGTTGTTATCGGTTTTTTAATTTTATTTTTTCGAAAACCATTCTGTAAGCGAGTTTTTGCGGATTTTTTATTTCTCACCATTTTCTCAGTTTCGTCTTTATCCTGTTCTCGGGTCGCGCCACGAGCAGCGAGCCGGAGACTTTTACATTCTTCCCGCCCGGCAGCGTGAAAACGAATTCCGCATCGTGTTTTGCTATCTTGTTCGCTTTCCCGTTTTTCTCTATTGTGATAATGTTTTTCGTCTCGTCGACAACCGTTCCGCTTATTCCTTCCTGCTTCCTGTTTCTGCTTTCCAAGACCCCGCATCGCAATCCGATGAGCTCGTGCCTCAAAATGTTGCGCGGCGTTATGGGCATACCAATCGTTTTTTTTTGCGCGTTTTCTGTTTTGTTTTCACATCTCTATCTGCTCCTCCGAAAATCCCATTTCAACGAGCAGTTTTTTTATCTTGTATGTGTGGTCGCCCTGCAGCTCGATCCTGCCATTCTTGTAAGTGCCGCCGCACGCGAGCTTCGTCTTCAGCTTCTTCGTGACAGCCTTCGGGTTCGCATCCTCCGAAATGCCGTCGACAACGGTCATCCACTTGCCGAACGACTTCTTCTCCGCGAACACGCGTATTTTCGAGGACTCCTTCGCTATCGCGCCGCAGACGCATATCTCCTTCGGAAGCCCGCAGTTCTTGCATATTTCCGCCAGTTCATTCACCTTTTTCATTATCGATATCGTTACAGTTGAATTTCTGATACGCTGATTTAATTTTTTATGAGTTCTAACTTCCGTTTTTTTCTGAAACATAATCTTTGCAAAAGTCCGCGCCTTTTTTCCAGTTTACCATTACTATGTTCTTATCATGGTTTCCTTTCTTGCATTTGTTAAAAACTCCTCCATAGCACGTAATATCCTGGTCAAGGAACTTGCAACCAATAAGGCAATAACGGCTATTAGGCGAACGTATTATATCGTGTATTTCCATCAAGGCATTATCCAGACCCATTTTATCTTTCTCAGCCATTATTCTCACTCCTTTCTTTTCGCCGCGTTCTGTTTCGTGAGCAGCCTCGCTATCGTCTTCCTTGTCTCCCTTATCCTTCCCGGATTCGCGACCGCGCCGCTCACAGACACATGTCCCTTCTCCTTCATCAGCTCGAGCCGCAGCTCGCCGAGCCTTTTCGCGATTTCATTTGTTTCCATTTCTCGAATCTGTTTTTTTCTTATTACTGCCATCTTCATCACGACATTATCATTGAGTTTCGGTTTCGCCGGTTCGCTATTTTTTATTTTTTACATTTTCAGATTGTTCGGCGCGGACCGAGCAATAATTTTTTATTATTTTTTTATCGGTTGGTTTATTTTTTCACATTCTTTTTTTATTTCATTCCTTCTTTTCCGTTTCGTCTTTTGTTTCAGTTACGGCCGGAAGCGAAGCCATCATCTTCCTGCTCGCCAAGATCTCTTTCGGCATCTCCGGCAGTATCTTCACTTGTATCCCTATCGCGCCCGCCCTTACCATCGCTGTCGCGTACGCTTTTTTTACTTCAGTCTCCGCCTGCTCGCCCGCGTACTTCAGGTACCCGGCCGAAAACTTGTCAATCCTTCCCATGTCGCCGCCCAGCTTCCCGCCGACCCTCACCGCTATTCCAGCGGCTCCCGCCCTCATCACATTCTCTATCATAATGTTCACGACGCGCCTGTAATTCAGCCCGCGCTCTATCGCGCCCGCTATTTCGCGCGCAACCACATCCGCGTCAAGTTCAGGCTTCTCTATTTCCCTGACCTCAAGCTGCGGATTCTGCAGCCCGAACTTCTGCCTTACCATCTCGGTTATCGCGTCTATGTTCTTGCCGCCCCTTCCGATTACCATTCCAGGCCTCTGCGCAAACACCGTGATGTGCGTCGCGAGCGGCGTGTGTTGAATATCGGAGTGGCTGTACCCGGCGCGCGAGAATTCGCGCGAGAGGAACTCCTCTATCTCCCCCTTCTTTATCCCGTCCCTGACAAACTGCCGCTCCGATGTCATCGATATCACGACAATATCATTCAGTTCCATTTGCATTGGTTGGAATTTTTCGCGCTTGTTTCTTTTTTTTTGTTTTAATCCGAAAACCGTTTTCATTATGAAATTTATTACCAATAAAAGTTGCGGCGGTTTTGATTTTTCTTTTATTTTTTGACTTCTACTTTTTTGCTTCAGCCTTTTTCGATTCACTTTTTTCTTTCGCCACTGCAACTTTTTCTTTCGTTTTTTCGGATTTCTGGAAAGGCTTCAAGACTATCTGCACATGCGTGGACTTCATCCGCATCCCAAACGCGCGCTTCCTTCTGCCGCGGTACATCTTCGGCCCCTTGTGCGCAGCCGCGACGAGCTTGAGAGCTTCACTGTCCAAGTTCTTCGCGAGCGCGTTGCTC
>DAIDAN010000110.1 GCA_027310605.1 Candidatus Aenigmatarchaeota archaeon
TATGTATACATCAGGCATCGGCGTGACGGAAAAACAGCTTGAAAAAATGTATTCCGCGGGTTTGGATGAGGTAAGGATTCACCTGAATCCCGCGTTAGCCAAGACTGCATTGAATTTTGAATGGGATGTCGGAATGGAAGTTCCCGCGATACCCAAAGGCTTTGCAAAGCTGAAACAGACCGTTGATTTTCTTGAAAAATATGGCGCAAATTTTTTGAACATCAACGAGCTTGAATTCTCGGAAAGGAATATCGAACCTTTGCAAAAACTTGGGTTTATTAAGACTTCAGACTCGATGACCGCAGTTAAAGGCAGCAAAGATGTTGCAGAAAAAATATTGGAGTATGCAAAATATAATACAAAGAAGCTTGACCTGCATTTCTGCACGGCGGCGCTGAAGATGAATTACCAGCTGAGGAACCGCCTGCGAAGGCGAGCGGAAAATATAAAAAAAGAATTTGAAACCGTGACAAAAGACGGCTTCCTGCTTAAAGGGATAATTTTTGGAGACAATATTAGAAAGATAAAAGCCGTATTGAGCGCTAATGGCGTTCCTGAGGAAATGTTTTTCGTTTCGGAAAAGAAAAACAGGGTTGAAACTTCTGTCCTGACAGCCAAAAAACTTTCCGGCAGGCTTAAGGAAAAATTCAGGTGCGCTGTTGTGGAGGAGTACCCGAC
>DAIDAN010000111.1 GCA_027310605.1 Candidatus Aenigmatarchaeota archaeon
GTTTTACCTCCGGCATCACAACCGGCTTCTGCGCTTCCTTGGCTTTCGCGGTTTTGGATTTTTTGGCAGAAGGTTTGACAGTTTTTACAGTAGCCGGAGCTTTAATCGTCCCTGCATTTACTTCAGGTTGCGCTTTCGCTTCCTGCTTCTGTTCAATTTTCATTTCCGCTTTCGGCTCTTCCATAAGAATCACGGCAATACGAATGAATTTATTTTAACGCGTTTTCGTCCGTTATTATTTTTTATTTTGCATTTCTTAATCCGAAAACCGTTTCATTATGAAAATTAAAAATAAATCAGATGCGACGGGTTTATTGCAACATTACGACTTGATTTCAGGAACGCTGATTCGGTTACCATTACTGCTTGATTTGCAGGAACGCTTGTTTGGCTCTTCAATATTTCGGTTCTAATAGCCGGTCATGATTTTCTGAATTGAATCCATACCGTTTTACTTTTTCGCTTCAGGCGCGGGAGCTGCGCCTACTGCCTTCTTTGCCTTCCCTTTCAATAATTCGGACAGCGACTGGTTGTTCACCTTCACGACTTTCCAGCGCACGCCCCACATGCTGCCTATCGGCCCTCCCTGCGAGCCGCCGAGCCCGGCAACAAGAACCTCGTCGTGCTCGTTTATCAAATCAATCGCGCCGGTCCTCGGGCAGAAC
>DAIDAN010000112.1 GCA_027310605.1 Candidatus Aenigmatarchaeota archaeon
GCCTCAGGACGATGAAAATTATTATATTTATTTAAATCTCTTTCAGCTGCATTAATTTCATCTATACTATAACAATGTATATCTCCGCTAAGTTCAGAGATATCTCGTGCCTGAAGGTATCTCTCAAAACTTACACCGCATTCTTCGCACATAATATCACCACTTTATAGTTAGTTCTATAACTATTTAAACCTATCGGTTGTGTTATTTCTTTCCAAGAAAGACCCGCAAAAACTCCGCGCCAACCCGTATCCCCGGGGTAGCTTGATCATGCCCGATTCTTTTGCGACTTTCAGAAAAGATTTTTTTAATTTTCTTAATTTACTTTTTTCTTTTCCGCTTAAGCGCTTTTCTTTTTTACAAGTTCGTTACCAAAAAGAAAAGGGCTTTCTGAAGTCACCGAAATCCATCAGGAACACTCGGCGTATCGTTAGCCCAGGCTTTCGCCTCTGGATTCCTTGATGTGCGGAATCCAGTCAGTCCTGCTTTTGCGCTTACACTCTACTTCCGATTTCTGACCGGAATGAGCAGAACTTTGGGCGCCCTTGATATGAGTTGCTTTTTCTTTCCCGCTTGCTTTTTCTTTCTTTTTCGCAAACGTTTTTCTTTCTTTTCACTTTCGCATTTAAAG
>DAIDAN010000113.1 GCA_027310605.1 Candidatus Aenigmatarchaeota archaeon
CTCTATGTCAACCTGCTCGACCTCCGCGCCAGTCTCCTTCGCAACCTCCTCGACAAGCGCTTTCGCTGCGGGGCACTTCACGCAGGTCTTCGAGGTGAAAAGGGTTATTTTCATAAATATCGACTTTTAATTTATTTCTTTAAATTCACCATTAAGAAAACTATATCCGCTCCAAATCATTTTTTCTTTTTCTTGATTTCCGATAATCAATAAAAACTCTTCACCTTTCCTAATTTGAAAATTAGTTATTACTTTAACAAGTTCAGAAAGGGTATAAAAGAGTTTTGTTTCCTTTTTAATATTATAAGTTATCAATATTTTTAATTTAGCATTTGTTTTAAGGAATTTAACGATTTCATCGTGAACATCTGAACTGTTTTCATGCTCTATTAATATTGAAGGTTCTTTTTGTTTTGGTTCAAACCAAACAAAATCCACTCTTCTTTTTTCTTCAATAGGATATTCTGCTACTTGATAATAATTTTGTTTTTTGGCAAGTTTCTTTAAAAAACAATAAATCAATGCAGTCCATTCGCGAAGAAAAATTTCTTCTTTAACTTTTTCTGGTAAATCAAAAGTCTCTTCTGAAAGATTACCAAAATTTTCTTCTTTGTCGAATTCTTCAAACTCA
>DAIDAN010000114.1 GCA_027310605.1 Candidatus Aenigmatarchaeota archaeon
GATTATCGGGCTTGTCGCGTACATGACAATCCCGCCGAAGCAAGGCTTTTCTGAGAGCGGATTCCAGTACGCTCACCCTTCGGTGCGGGGGAAGAGCAGGCTCGCGCTGCTGCGGGAAAGGATAGAAAAAGTTTTGGAAAAGATTAAAGAGAAATTCGGCAGGGAAAAAAAGCAGAATAATGCGGAGCAGCCTTTCGTGTACAGGGGCGCGGGATTGCAGAATTTTTGAAAGCGGTACAAACCAGCAACGGGAACGCTGGCAAGAACGCAGCGCTGAAAATACATTACGACTTGATTTGCAAATACGCTTATTATGTCGCTCAAGCATAGCGCTTTAAAGCCGTTCCTGCAATCGTCTCAATCGTAATGAAGCCGTTCAGATTCATTGCGAATCATTTCAGATACGCTGAATGTAACATTCGTGTAAGCGGCTTAAAATCCGTAATGACATCTGAATTCAATCCATAATGATTTAGTTTCATATCGCAAAAAAAATATTCTGTGATTTTTATGGACAGCAAAAACATCCTGCAGCCTGCGATAATCTTCGCGCTCTTTTCTGCAGCGCTCGCGAGCCTTTTGCTTTCCGGAGTTTCCATAAGCGGCGCAATCTCGATGCAGAAC
>DAIDAN010000115.1 GCA_027310605.1 Candidatus Aenigmatarchaeota archaeon
AGACGCCTGATATCGAGATGCTGAAAACCGTTGTCAGGCCGAGCACGAGCAGCCCCATGCTCAGGACCGCGAAGCTCGCATAGAGGTAGAAGTGAGACTTCTTCGAGGTTATGTTGTAGAGCCTGAATGCGTTGAAACTCACAAGGAAGCCTATTGCGGCCGAGAGAAGGTACATAACCGAGTCAAAGCCGGAAAACCAAGAAGGCACGAGGACAATCATCTTATCACGGAATATTTTCTGCTGTTGCGTTTTCAGTTAAATTATTTTTGCTTGTTAATGTTCTAATTTTTATTTTGAATTAATTTTTTTACGAAAACCATTTTCCAGAATTTCATTATCTAAATCAGATACGAATGGTTTTATTGCAGATTCTGATTGAATTTATCCAGATATCTATTTTCGGGCTTTATAGTTTTATGAACCATAAGTCCAGACTTCCGTTTCACAAGAGGCTTATAAGGCTTCCGCGAATTTTTACAAAAAGCCACCCAGCAAAAAGCTAAAAGAGGTGATGCGCAAAAGATTTGCAGCTTCGTTCCGCGCCCTTAACGATCGAAGGCGAAAAACGATGGATGTATGCGAAGGATACGTCGGTTAGGCTCGCCTTACAGCTG
>DAIDAN010000116.1 GCA_027310605.1 Candidatus Aenigmatarchaeota archaeon
TGTCTTATGAAAGCTTCGCCAGCTCGGCGGCAAGATTGTCGTTCCTTATCGCCATCTGCGGGTCGTCAAGGGCGTAGCGCACGATTCCGCTCTTGTCGATGAGGAAGTAGGTGTGACCGGGGAGGGAGCCCGGATGCATGGAGGACCGCAGGTTCAGGACATCATAGGATTTTGAAACCGACTTTGAGGTGTCAAACAGGATGTTCGCATCCGCGAACTTGGGCACCTGCTGCAGTATGCTCTGCCATTCGCTCTTTGCGTTGGTGACTATTGAAAAGAATACTGTGCCGCCGCTGTCGAATCTCTTGTCGTCCGCGAGCGCCTTCATCTGGTCCCAGCACGCGGGATAGCACATGCTTCCCTCGTTGAAGAAGAGCAAAACATTCTTTCCCCTGTAATCGCTTAATTTTACGGTTTTTCCGTCCATGCCTTCCAGGCTGAAGTCCGGCGCGGACTTTCCGATTGCCTGTCCGAACAGGAACTTGCCCGAGGGAGCCGCCGCTCCGGAAGGATTGCCAGAAAGCAAAAAAGCAAGGCTTCCGACAAGAAGCCCTGTTGCGATTACAGCCAAAAGCGCTTTTTTATTCGCTGGCATTTTATCATCCTGGTTTTTT
>DAIDAN010000117.1 GCA_027310605.1 Candidatus Aenigmatarchaeota archaeon
TTCTCGGTGGCGAACATACTGTCAGCCTTGCAGGGATAAAGGCGCTGCCGCGGATAAAATCGTTCGTCGGCTTTGACGCGCATCTGGACTGCGAGAAGTCCGAAGGACATGACGGCGTTGTCAGGAGGATTTGCGATGTTGTCGGGAAGGAGAATGTCTATCTTTACGGAGTCCGCTGCAGCTCGAAAGAGGAAAGCGATTTTTTAAAGAAAAATAAAATTAATATCATCAAAAATATTTCAGAACTGGAAAAAATTCCCGCGCCGGTTTATCTTTCCGTGGATTTTGACATTCTTGACCCTTCCATACTGCCGAGCGTGGGCAATCCGGAGCCCGGCGGATTGGGCTTTGATGAAGTTGCGGAAGCGATAAGAATTCTTGCGCCGAAACTCGCAGCCGTTGATTTCGTGGAATTCACGCCGCTTGGAATAAAAGCGCTTGACGAAATTTACGCGATGGTTGCGGGGAAAATCATTTACGGAACGATGGCGGAGATCGTGAAAGCGAGAGGGAAATAATTATTTTAATATTATCAGTTTTAAGACTGTAACCAATACCGCGCCCTTTGCTGGCAAGCCCCTGTTCTCCGGTATTTTTTCAACAAACTCTTTCCA
>DAIDAN010000118.1 GCA_027310605.1 Candidatus Aenigmatarchaeota archaeon
GGCGAAGGGCGTGAGCGTGAAGGACGGTGTTGCCGTGATAAAGGCTGCAAAGCGCGGCGCAGTCATCGGGAAGAACGGCTCGAACATAAAAATACTGAAGGAACTTCTCGCGCGCAATTCCTCGATAAGGGAGATTGAAGTGCGGTAATAGCATTACGATACGATTCGTTTGCAGAGGCGCTGGTTATTCTTTTCTTGAACGCCGATATCGGCGTCTGCAAATCAAGCCGTATTGAAAAATCAAGCAGTAATGTTTATTGGATTTTCTTCATATGATAAATTCTTTTTATTGATTTTTTTGGCACGCCGCCCATGACTATAAACATTTTTTCCCGCGAAAAGGAATAGAAAATGGCTTCAGGGTCGGGAAATATTTTTCTGCTTCTTGAAAGTTTGCCTGTATCCAGTTCAATCAGTTCGATGTCATTCGAGGATTTACAAGAAAAATTTAATGTTATTGGAATACTCGGTGAAAAATATGTGAATTCTCTTCCCATGCTTCCATAAATTTCATGCTTGTCATAATTTTTCCACGCTTCTGCATTATCTTTCTTATTTGTTCCGATAAATCCGTTTCCGCGTAATGTTGGCTCTTCTCTAAGGCGG
>DAIDAN010000119.1 GCA_027310605.1 Candidatus Aenigmatarchaeota archaeon
GCGCTGAAACTGACAAGGGATGATGTGAAGGACGCGCTCGGGAACCTTCCGCCGGTGAAGCTGCACTGCTCCAACCTCGCCGCCGACGGCCTGCACGAGGCGATTTACGATTATCTATACAAGAACAAGAAGCAGATTCCGAAAGAACTTGCGGAGAGACATGAAAGGAAAAGGAATATGTCTGAACACGAGCATGAAGCATGATCGATATGGATTGAATTTCATTACGGATTGAATTGTAAATCTGTACGAATCAGTTTGCATCATTACGACTTGATTTGCAGGAACGCGAATTACGAATCATATTGAAGTTGCGCCGGTAACATTACGGATCAATTTACAGGTACGTTGCCAGATAGAAGTAGGCTGCGCCTACTTCAGCCGGTTTCGGCGTTCTTGCTAATCAGCCTTAACTGCAGTTCCGGATTTTTTGAATTCAATACATAATGTTAATCGCGGAAATTATAACGCCTGCAAAAGGCTTAAATAGTTTCCCAACAAAGGAATTCTGCAGATTGTTTTAATTAATGGTGAGTCAGATGGCTGGTGAATTACTTTGCGAAAACAGGTATGATAGCTGATTCTGGCAGCGC
>DAIDAN010000011.1 GCA_027310605.1 Candidatus Aenigmatarchaeota archaeon
ATTCAGAAATCTGAAGATAAGTTTGCTGCATATGATAAAATATTAAGTGAGGCAAAAAAGAAAATCGGCGAAACGCGCTACATAAAAAGCGTATTCTATAAGTTCGCTTCGGAGAAAACAAAAGCAGAGGTTAATGTTGATATGCTGTATCACCGAGTCGAACAGTTCAAAAATACGCTGAATATTATAAAGAGCGAACTTTCGGAAAATAAGAGAAGAAAGTTTGTTGAGATGAATTATTAGAAAGTTTCAGTCAATATTCACCCCCTTTATCGCCAGCTTTATCCTGCAGCCCTTGCAGAAGTCCTTCTGTTTCGCGTCAACATCGCGCGCGCTTGGGGAAAAGCTCATCACGCAGAAAGTGTGGACGCAGTGGTCAAGCCCGATATGATGTCCGATTTCGTGCATCACTTCCTTGACCGCCCGATCCTTGAGAACATACTCGTTGGGATGCTCCCTGTAGAACTCGGGCTTCAGCCTTGCTACAGAGACAAGAAGGCAGCTCGCACCCGGGTCCTCTATCCCGAAAACGAAATTCAGTCCGTTGTAGTAGACATCCTCCTCCGTTATCCCGAGCGTGGGCATGTCCTTCTCTATGAAGACGCCCTCGGAAGTCTTTGAAAGAGCGAGGATAATTCTCGCTGCGTCATACTGCCTTCTCATCTGGTTCCACGCGGCACGCGGGGTTTCAATGCCCGCAAGAATCCTGAGCCTGACATTCATCAAACCTTCGATTTCGCCGCAAACTTCCGACACGAATTTTCCGCTTATCCTTCCTATTGGAACAACCCGGACGAACATGATAATACTTGACAGCGCAAAGTTAAAAAGGCGCGATACGAATCGAATGCAGGAACACCGATAGTCGGGGATAAAACAGCTTAACAGCCGTTCCAGTTTTTTGAATTCAAGTCATACCGTTTTTTATTTCTTCCCGAAAATCCCCATCTCGATGCAAACCTCGTAGATGCCCCAGGCCCAGACCGCGCACTCGAACGCGCGGATGAAATCCTTTTTTTTGAGAAAATGCTTGCAGTCGGAAATGTAGGCATTCATGTTGCTGAAATGTTTTTTCCCGGATTCGCCAAGAGGCTTAATTCCTTTTGCTTCGCTTTCCAGCCTGCCGAGCCATTTTTCTGTTTCCTTTTCCAGCTTTTCGTCCGTATCGTTCATAAAAACGATTTATATTCCGCGGCTATTAATATCCGTATGCTTCTCTATGCGATGGCCGCGGTTATTGCTGCGCTTTGGTTTCTTGACACTTTTTTCACGGTGCAGGTGCTGCGAAAGAAGGGTGATAAGAAAGAGGCAAACGGCCTGATGCGGGGGCTTTACAGGCGCGGCATTCCCGCGTTTCTCGCGATAAAATTCGCAGGCTTGGCTTTCGTGATATCAGTCCTTTTCCTGCTTTCCATAAATTATCTCATAACCGCAGAATCCGTGATGTTCATTTTCATCTACATCTACGCGAAAGTGGACTGGCACAACTACAGGATTTGGAAGAACAGGAACAGCAAAACCGAAAGCAGGAAAAAAACTACAGCATCTCCAAAAACTCCTTCTCCATGAAGTGCAGCTTTCCCGGAATAGCGAGGACGGATGGAACATCGATTTTCTTTTTCGCAAGCTCTTCTGGAATATCATAAAATATTTGCGAAACATCTGAAATGTGCGCGGCTATCAGTTTCTCTTTTTCAGAAATAATTCTCTTTTCAAGAAGCATTTCCAGAGCCTCCTTCACCGTCATATACCTTCCTGCTGGCGCATCCAAGTCAAGAAGAAGGAGCGTGTGCAATCCGAGCTTTTTGTTCCGAGAAACCGCGTCTTTCACTGATTCCGTCTGCCTTGTGAACGGTATCGTCGCTGTCCTGCCGAACTTGTAAAGCTGCAAGCCTGTTTCAGCGACAGCGGAAAATACGGAGGCGTTGTGGATTATCCTTACCGGGATTTTTTTCTTTTTCGCATCTATCGCAAGATAAATGTGCGTTGTCGCAGCCAGCGGGTCGCCTGCCACAAGGACTGCGATGTCATTTTTTTTCGCCGCATCCAGAATTTTCTGCGAGCCTTCCTCCACATCGCCGCGCTTCAGGATTGTTATTTTTTTCCCGATAAGTTTTTCAAGACCCGCGAACGATTCGCATTTCGAGGTGTAGGACTCGAGGAAGCATTCGCACTTTTTCGCTGCTTCAAGCCCTTCCATGGTTATTGATTTCTCGCTTCCCAGCCCGAGCCCGACGAGATAGAGCATATGATCATCATATTTTAAACAATCTGAAAATCGCATCTGATTGTTTTTATTGCAAAAGCATTTTCTATTGCTCTTTCATTTGTTTCGCAACCTTTAAATCATTCCATCATCCATCACAATCTTGAGGGCAGATTATATGATAGCCGAACTCTTGTCGGGATTCATAACGCAGTTCATCTCAGCGGCGGGGTATGCGGGGGTATTCATACTCATGTCAATGGAAAGCGCGGCGCTTCCAATCCCCTCGGAGGTTGTGATGCCTTTCGCCGGATATCTTGCATACAAGGGAGTCTTCAGCATTTTCTTGATAGGCGTTGTCGGCGCCGCGGGCAGCACCTTCGGCTCTATCATCTCGTATTTCATAGGCTTGAAAGGCGGAAGGCCGCTTCTCGAAAGGTACGGCAAATATTTCCTCATCAGGACGGACCATATTGACATTGCGGAAAACTGGTTTGGCAGGCACGGGGACAAGGCTGTCCTGTTTTCAAGGCTGCTCCCGGTTGTCCGCACCTTCATCTCGCTGCCCGCGGGCATCGGCAAATACGATTTCAAAAAACTTGTGGCATTCAGCTTCATCGGCTCCCTGCCCTGGACTTTTGCGCTCGCTTACGCCGGCTTCCTGCTCGGCCCTTACTGGGAAAGCATTATAAGCTTTTTCAACGGCTTGGATATTGCTGTTGTCGGAGCAATTGTTTTGCTTGTTTTGTATTTCTGGAAAACCAAAGGGAAGAAATAAAATACGCAAAGGCAAAATCAGATACGCGGAAAATGCAGGATAATAATTAAAAGCGCGGTTCTTATGCCTGATATAATCGGCTCGCGGGAAAAGGCGGTTGCGATAATCGAGAAGGGCGGGAAGAGGGAAGCGCTCGAATTGATGGAAATGTACCCGAATGTTAAAAGCGTGCTGAAAAAACAGGGCGGAAGGTCTGGCGTTTACAGGATTTACAAAATGAAGCTTCTGTCGGGAGACAGGAACACCGAGGTCCTGCACAGGGAATACGGAATGCTTTTCAAGCTTGACCCGCGCTCGGTTTACTTCTCTCCGCGCGAGGCAGAGGAAAGACAGCGCATTGCGCAGCTTGCAAAAGAAGGGGAGCGGATTCTCGTAATGTTTTCAGGAATTGCGCCTTATGCGATTGCAATCGCAAGACAAAAAAACTGCGAAATCGTCTGCGTTGAGATAAACAAGAAAGCCGCGGAATACGCGAATGAAAATATTGTCTTGAATTCGTTTGTCGGCAATATTGAAAACATCTGCGCAGACATAAAAAAAGTTTACGGGAAGCTCGGCAGGTTTGACAGGGTGTTGATGCCGCTGCCGGAAACCGCTTTCAAATTCCTGCCGCAGGCTTTTGCGGTTGCGAAAAAAGGCGCGATAATTCATCTGTACGGAATATCCAGCGAAGAAAAATTATTCAGCGACTTGGAAGGCAAGATAAAAAAAACTTCGGCAAGACATAAAATAAAATACAAGGTAATTCGCAGGCAGAAAGTCCTGCCGTTCGGGGTGAGGATGTGGAAAGTCAGGATTGACCTGGAGATTAAGTGAATCTGCGTTCTTTTCTTTCCACTACATATATGTCTGAACCATTATGGAATTCTTCCAGTATCTCAGTACTGGCAAGTTCACGGGTGTTTTTATCAAAAGGTCCGCTCCAGCTTATCGGCTCGTCTCTTATTCCACGGGCACATTTGATGCGCTCATAAACCACTAATGTTTTTTCAGGCATACATATTACCGAAATATATACTACCTTGAAGTATTTAAATACCCTATACTGTTATTTTCCTGACCTTCAAGTCCATCACAACATGCCAGACTTTCGGCGCGTACGATTTTACCTTTACGGTATCAATGAATTTGATTTCACATTCGCATTTTTTCGCGATGCTTGCAACTGTTTCCTTTATCTCTTTCATCTTCTCCGCCTCGATATTCCTATGGAAATGAATTATACAATTATCTTTTGCCATTTTCAGCGCGGTGGGAAGGAATTTCTCTGTTTTGAAAAGATAGCCCATTACTATTCTGTCTGCGGTATTTTCCAGAATTCCTGCAAAATCCCTGCAGTCGCCTTTCAGGATTTCCGCCCTTTCCGAGATATTGTTCAGTAAAATATTCTTTTCAAGAAATTTCACAGCTTCGGGATTTACATCAATCGCAAAAACTTTTTTCGCTTTTGCCAATCTTGCCAAAGGAATCGTCCAGTATCCGATTCCCGCGAACATGTCTACTATCGTTTCATCCGGCTTTGCCGCGCGAATCAGCCGCATCTTTTCCTCCTTGTTCCCCTTTGAGAACATGAATTTTGAAACATCAATCTCGAACAGGCAGCCGTTTTCCTTGTGCAAAGTTCCGAATGATTTCTCTCCCGCGATAACCTCAATCTTCGGCTTCCTTTCCGCGTCAGTTATCGCGCGCTGCAGGCAGACCGTTTTCAAGTAAGGCAGAATCTCCAGGACCGCAGAACCTATCCTATTCCTATGCTTCAGCAATTCGGGCTTCAGCTTGAGCAGCAGAATCTTCCCGAGAATCTGGTAGCTGCGCGGCAGAAGTTCCAGATATTTTTCCGGCAACTTTCCTTCTAGCTTTTCTCGGAGTTTGATGTAGAAGCTCATGCGATTATTTAAAATCAAAGGGATAAAAACGCAGAAAAAATATTAGAACGAGTTTAAATAAAAAAATAAAAATAAAAAAAATCCTACTCCTTGAGCAGGGCGACTGTTGCCATCAGGCTTCCGACCAGGACCGCCACAAGTCCGATGATGCTGAAAAGCGATACCAGCGGAAGCGTCAATGTCGCGGCAATTCCCACGAGCGAGAGGTCCGTGAACGCGAACGCCGCGGAAAGCACGAACATCACTCCGCCGACCGCGACCCAGGTGAAAGCCTTGTCCGCCTTTGCCCTTATCTTTGCCATCTCCGCCAGAGCCGGCGCGAGGAGCGCTGCAATGGCGAGGTATATCAGTTCTACTGCCATACTTTTTTCACCTTTTTAATAAGCGATTTCTTTCTGACATAATCCAAATCGCTCTTGCACAGAATTCGTAAAGGCGATATATAAATGTTATTCAGGGGACGGCGGCTGACGATTGGAATAAACTTAAATAGATATGAAATAATTATTGTATATGGTTAACAAGGAATTGAAAGCATATCTTGTTGGCATGGCCGGACTTTTCGGCAGTATAGCCATACCTGCGGCTACAGCAGCTGTTGGATATTCTATAGACAGAATGCTGGGAGGCGACGGAGTGGTGGGCACTCTGATAGGCGGAACCAGTGGAATGTTGCCTTCTATCTTTTATTCTTGCAGTCTATATGATTTGGCTAACGATATTCAAGGCATATGTCCTGAGTCTTAACGGCGATTTCTTCCGCCTCTTTCAACCCCTCCCTCGTGTTTATGTTGAAGAGCCAGAAATATTTTTCCTGCGGAATCTGCACTACTTCATTTTTCAGCGAATCCGCAAATCTTGTAACGCTTCCCTCTTTGCGGGCGTTAGCGAGAGCGCTCCTCCGATAAAGCGCGCAAAGCGGCTGCAAGCGGTCAGTTTTCGGAATGACACAATCAATATTCTGATTTATTTTCGAGATAAGCAAATCAAACAGCTCGCGCGAAACAAAAGGCATGTCGCAGGCGAGTAAAAGAATCCAATCGGCTTTTGTATTCACGACGGTGGCCAGGATTCCATTCCAAGGCGAGAAGTCGGTTGAATTATCGCAGATTATTCTTGAATATTTGCTGATTCGTATTGTGTTTTTCATCTTTTTTTCCTGTTCCTTTTTTGCAACAACAAGAACTTCGGAAAAATATTTTTCAGCGGCAACAATCGCATAATAAATCAATGGTTTTCTATTCAGCGGCAGGAACGGCTTGTCAGGCAGCCTTTCCGCCTTCCCGCCCGAAAGAATTGCGCAGCAAATCTTTTCTTTCATAAGCAAAAACCGTAGTAACCGCAGTTGATAATACTTTTCAGAATACGGTTTTCGCGACAAAGGATAAAAATAAAAGACATAACTAGCGAAAACGCATAATTGAAAAGCCGTTCCGCAAGTTTTATGTAGGAGCAAAATAAATAAAACCTTATGAAACTCGTGAAATCAGTTTGCCCTTACTGCGGCGTTGGCTGCGGGCTTTTCTTAAAAGTCGGGAAGGGGAAAATTATCGGCGTGGTGCCAGACAAGGACCATCCCGTCTCGAAGGGCGAGCTCTGCATAAAAGGCGCTGCCCTTGACAATGTCGTGAACAGCAGGGAAAGATTGCGATATCCGCTTATCAAAAAAAATGGAAAATTGGTAAAGACAACTTGGGAAAAGGCGATCAAGGCGGTTGCAGACAAATTCTTCGAGATAAAAATGAAGTACGGGCAGAACTCGCTCGGCGTTTTCTCATCCGCGAAGTGCACCAACGAGGAGAACTACCTGATACAGAAGTTCGCGCGCGTCTGTCTTGGCACGAACAATATTGACAACTGCACAAGGCTCTGCCATGCTCCTTCATTCTCGGCGATGAACGAGGAGCTTCACAGGGGAGCGATGACAAACAGCTATGAGGACTTGCCGGAGGCGGACTGCATTCTCATAATCGGCTCCAACCCTGCTGCAACCCAGCCGATAGGCTTCCATCGCCTGTTGGAATGCCAGAAGCGCGGAGGCAGGATAATAACAGTCGATGTTCGGCGGAGCGAGACCGCGGAAAAATCAAACCTGTTCCTGCAGATAAATCCGGGAACGGATGTATTTTTTGCAGCCGCGTTGCTGAAAATAATTCTCTCGGAAGGGAAGGAAAACAGCCTTTTCATCTGCGAAAACGTTTCCGGATTCGAAGAGATGAAAAAATACCTTGAGAAATACCCTCTGGAGATAATGGCAAAGACCTGCGGCGTGAGCGAGACCCTGCTGAAGAACGTTGCATACATTTACGCAACAGCGAAAAGCTCCGCGATAATTAACGGGATGGGCGTCACGCAGCAGCCTTTCGGCGTGGAGGGCGTGCTCGCTATAGCGAACCTTGCATTGCTCACGGGAAACATAGGAAAGCCAGGCTCGGGCATAAATCCTCTGCGCGGCTGCAACAATGTGCAGGGAAGCTGCGACATGGGATGCCTTCCTGATTTTTATCCCGGATATGCGCCGCTCTCTGAAGGAACAGTGAAAAAATTCCAGGCTCTTTGGAATGCTGAACTGCCTGTTGAAAAAGGTTTTTCAGAAACCGAGATGATTGAAGCAATTGGAGAAAAAATACTCGGGATGTACATAATAGGAGAGAACCCGGCGCTGTCGCATCCTAACCTGAACGAGACTGAAAAAAATCTGAAGGATTTGGAGTTCCTTGTGGTTCAGGACATGTTCCTGACAGAGACTGCAAGACTTGCAGATGTTGTCCTGCCTGCAGCCTCATTTGCTGAAAAAACCGGAACAGTAACGAACACGGAAAGAAGGGTGCAGCTTATTGGGCAGGCGCTGAAGCCGGAAGGTTGCAAGACTGATTTCGAGATTGTGAACCTGATTGCAAAAGAGATGGGATTCAAAAAACAGTTTGCCTGCAAAAAGCCGGAGGAGATTTTCTCGGAAATAAGGGGCGCGGTGCCGCAGTATTCGGGCATAACCTATCAAAGGCTTGAAAAGCGCCCAATGCAATGGCCCTGCAACAAGGAAAATCCTGACGGCACAAGGATAATATTTTCTGACAACAAAAAAAAGGATTTTGTTTTTTATCCGGTTGTTCTGAAATATGCGCGTGAAAATCCAGACTATCCGCTGAAGCTTATTTCCCACCGCTCGTTGGAACAATACAATACCGGAACATTCTCAAGGAAGGTTGAGGCGCTGAACAAAATAAGACCAGAGAATTTTCTGGAGGTGAACAAGACAGATGCAGCGAAACTGAGTATTGCTGATAATGAAACCGTGAAAGTTGTTTCCGAGTTCGGTGAATTACAAATAAAAGCGAAAATCAGCGATGTTCCGATAGGAGTCGTGGCCGCGGAAAACCATTTCTGCGAATCTCCGTTGAATAAGCTGACTTCTTCCATTGTCGACCCGGTCTCGAAGACGCCGGCTTACAAGAGCTGCAGGGTCAGGATTGAGAAAATCGCGCAGTAATACAAGTATTTATCCTTTTTCCGCGAATAATAATCGGTGATTAAATGACAGAGTGTGTTCTTTATTCTATGAAAAAGAAAGGCGTACCTGCGAATAAAGTTGTTGCGAGAGATTGGCCAGGAGATATAGAAGATTATTGTATGACGCATTCATGTCCGGCGGATGGAGCTATAATTGAGAATGACGGAGTCTATGAAAACGGTATGAATATAAGAGCTGGTATAATTCCTAATTATTGTTGGACTGATATGATGGGTGAAGAAATAGAGAAGCATCCTATCGGAAGTCCGTTTGCGCCAAGAAAAAATTCCAGATAATTACCCCGTCGCCTTCGGTATCACTCCGATTTTCTCCAACAGGAACCATACCGTCAGGAAAAGCAGCGCGCCGGTTGCGATTATCGACAGCGCGGAAAATTCCTGCGCGAAAAACGCGAAAGCCAGAACCTTGTAGCAGACATAAATCGCGAGGATGTCGCGGATGATGGAGCGAAGCATTTGAAATCACTTTTCTATTTTTCTATTTTAAATCTGAAATCGTTCCTGCTCCAGAACCAAAGCGGCGGATGCATGTCTATGGGATTGATTCCAGAGCCTTCCAAAACATTCCTCCATCTCTCGGATATTTTTTCTTTCGAAAGTTTTTCCGCCTCTTCTCTCGTTATTACTCCCAACAGGACCGAGCATTTCGTGACGCGAGTGTCAGGAGCTATCTCGATGAAATGTGAATTTTTCAAGTCAACATTCCCGTAGCTTTTCAATATGAAGCACCAGTAATTGAATATCTTCGGTCCTGAAAGATAAGGAAAACCTTTTTTATTTTCTTTCTGAATTGTTTGTTTTAATTTCAGGTAATTATTATCCGCGCTTTCCAGAAGGTTTTGGAAAGAGCCCCATTTGTTAAAAACCGTTTTCGAAATTGTTTGCCAAGTGCTTACGTGCTTGTTCGGCTGCAAAACAATCTTGTATTTTGATAGGAGAGCCCTGATTTCTGCAGAATCCATTGCAGAGACTTGACCAACGTCGAAAACTTTCCCGCATTCGGAATCCTTGAAAGAATTGAGCGCAGCTTCCCACAGTTTGTAACTGTCGCGCTGGTAGTTCAGGCCCATCGGAAGCGTGAAATATGCAAGCCTTGCTTCCTGCTCGCCGTCAGAAAAACCGGGATTGGAATCTTCCGGCATTCTCGTGAATCCGAGTTTGCCGGCCTCGTAAGCGTCCAGCAACAGCCTGCATTTAGAGACAACATCTTCTTTGTCAACGCCCATACAACGGATTGAGAACTAATCTTAATAAATTCTTACATCTCCTCCTTCCTGAACTTCTCGCTCTCGACCGGGTCAATCTTGCGGATGAGTTTCGTCAGCTCCGCGACGTGCTCCTTCTCGTCCGCGATTATGTGCTCCAGCGTTTTCTTCGCCTCGCCGCTCATCTCGTCTATATGCGCCTGATACTGGTTTATCGCATTGAGCTCGCCCACCAAGTCGTCGCGCAGCATTTTCAGCAGTTTGGAATCAGCCATTCTCAACCACCTCGCAGTTTTTAGTTTTAAGAAAAAATCGACGTTAGTTTTGCAGTGTTTTCGTGTGTTCTGGTTTTGTTTTTGTATTTCTTTATTACGAAAACCGTTTTTGTAAAATCATAATTATCAACAGATACGAACGGTTTTAGCGTTTTCAATAAAATTCCATATTCAAGCTTTATCCACGATCGTCCCGAGCGCAACAAAGACCGTATCGCCTTTCTTTATCTTTATGTCCGGCCGCACCTCGAGCGTTTTTTTCTTCCTGCCCATCTCCACGACTGCCTTCCCTTTCTTCACTTCCAGAACGCGCGCCTTTGAGAGCATAATTAGAACCTCTCAACTTCAATAATATGAATTCTTCTTCGCGGCTTATAAATGTTGGCTCTTGAGAAATTCGGAAAGCAAAATAATGGACTGGTAGCGGGAGCTGGAATTATTTAGGATAATAAAGATTCTTATATTCCTATTTTGAACCAGCGGCCTTTGGGTTATGAATTTGGTTGGCTTAAGACTTTTTTGTAAAATTAAGTCAATGCCCAACGGGCAATTTGTCAAACGGCGCCTCAAAAGGGAAGGAGGTACCGTAGGAGGAAACCGTAGGTTTCCCTCCCGACTCCAGGCTGCCCCATCCCGCTATCTGCAACGATTATAAGATTTAAAAGTTATATAAAGGTGATTTGGACGAGAGAGTTACCGGTAACAAATAAGAGGTGAAAAATGTTGTGACAACTATCTTAGGGATTGACGAAAGCGGCAATGGGTAAGAGGAAAAACTTCTATCCACCGAAAGAGGAGCTGTCATCGGTCCCTTGGTTCTCGCGGGCGTGATGATTGACGAGAAGGACGAGCAGAAGCTGCGCGGCATCGGAGTGAAGGACAGCAAGATGCTCACGCCGAAGCAGCGCGAGCGGATGTTCGGTGAGATAAAAGCCGTGGCAAAGGACTATGTGATTCTAAAAATCTCCGCGAAGGAGATAGACGAAGGCCGCGTTATCAAGAATTTGAACAGGCTTGAAGCCGAGAAGATGGCCGAGATAATAAGGATATTGAAAGCGGACCGCGCTTATGTTGACGCGCCGCAGGTTTCTACTGACAAGTTCAAGCAATATCTGCTCGCATTGGCGAAAAACCATACCGAGATAATAGCGGAAAATTACGCGGACAAGACTTATCCCGTCTGCTCTGCCGCTTCCATACTCGCGAAAGTGGAGAGGGACAGGGAAATTGAAGAGATAAAAAAACAGGCAGGCTATGATTTCGGAGTCGGCTACTCGCATGATGAGAGGACAATAAATTTCCTGCACCACCTTCTTGACAAGCATAAGGGCGAGTTCCCAGATTTTGTGAGAAAGAGCTGGATAACTGCCATTGATATCAAGGAAGCGCGAAAGCAGAAAAAGCTCGGCGAGTTCAAGGTAAGGGAAGTCGAGGACGATTGATATGGTCAACACATGGAAGGAACTGTATGACAAGTATGGAGTAAAGCAAAAAGATAAGCGCAACAGCAAAATATTTATCTTGGCTGCCGTTGCAATATTTGGAGCATTATTTTTCGTATTTTTTCTTCAGAATAATAAGACCGGGACATTTTACACAACAAACGAAAACCCTGAAACGGGAAGTGTTGACAAAAATCATGGCATAGAAGGAGCAGCATCTTTAAAACCAAGATGCTCGTCCGACATCGATTGTGATGACAACAACTCTTCCACTGCGGATTCCTGTATCAATCCGAGACTGTCTTCTTCATATTGCCTGAACAGCCTTGAAACTTGCCAAGAGCAGGGCAAAACTGTTTGCAGTTCCGATGAAAGTTGCGCCGGCTCTTGGACGAGCAGCTCCGATTCGGCAAGATGCTGCTCAGCAAGCTGCACAAAGCTGCAATGCTCCGACGGAACGCCTTACGGGCAATGTTCGGCAACAAAGCCGAATTACTGCGATTCGGGAAATCTTATAAACAAATGCTCAGTATGCGGTTGTAATACATTTCAGAATTGCCAGCTTGATGAGAAATGTTCAGAAAACCAGTTTGATTTTTCCATATCCTCTCCTTCAGGTGGCATTGTAACAAAGGGAAAAAACATATCAGCAACAATTGTTGCTGCATTAATATCAGGAACAGCTCAGCCTGTAAGTTTATCATGCTTCGGATTGCCTTTCGGAACATCCTGCTCTTTCAGCGCAGTATCATTAATGCCGGCGGCAGCATCAACCATGACAATCTCAACTCTTTCAACAGCGTCGGCAGGCAGCTATTCTATAACAATTAGCGGAACAGGAAGGGGATTGACAAGGACAAAAACATACAATCTTACTATAATACCTGAAGCGGATACAATATCGCCTGCTGCAATATCCAACCTTGCAGTGAGCAATCCAACATCAAGTTCTGCAACTCTTATATGGACTGCTACCGGAGATGATGGAAGTATTGGAACAGCAACCCAATACGATATAAGATATTCAACATCTCCGATAACTGATGCCAACTGGATTTCTGCCACTCAAGTTACAGGAGAATCTGCGCCGAAAACAACGTATTCTTCGGAAAGTTTTACAATAACAGGCTTGACCCCCGATACAACATATTATTTCGGAATTAAAACAGCTGACGAAGTTCCGAACTGGTCCGGATTGTCGAATGTTGCAAGCGGAACGACTTCTATTCCTGAAGTAAGAATCAGCGCATATATCAAAAGCGGTATCAGCGGCATAGATGAAGCGTCTTACCGTGCCTTTATAGAAAATATAAATCAGCTTTATTCAAACAACGGCATCAAAGTAAAATTTAAGCCAGAGAGAATAGAATGGTACAGCGGCGAATCCTGCGGATCAGATTTTTATGGCAACGATGTCATAATGTGCGTAGGACCGGATAAAGGCGGATACATAGGACCTCCTTATTATGTTGTAGGAGCTAATACGAACAGCCCTTTCGGCTTTTCGTCTACAGGAATCAGGGCTGAAGCGCACGAATTAGCGCATTTTCTTGGATTTCAAGATCTTTATTGGCTTAAAACACAATCCCCTTTGATAGCACCTTCTATAGCGTCGAATGACTTGATGATGGATCCTTATACAGAAACAAACGTGTTCGGAGAACTTGTAAAGAGCGTCATTAAAATGAACCTTAAACTTTTGGATATCGACGGAAAAGAATCAATAAAATATCCTAAAGACAGAGTTGCCAGCAAATTGAGCATTACTATCGATGGTTTGCCTAATAGAGAATGCAAAATTTATACAAGAGAGCGCGATTATACACAATTCAACAGCAAAATTAAAGTTACAGAAAGCTTAGTCAAAACAACAGACAGCTCTGCTAATTTCGAGATGGATGTTATAGGAGGCGATTCTGTGGATAATAATTTTGATTTGTATTATATCTCTTGCGGGTCAAACAACTTTTGGTTAAGTTCTCTTGAAACCGAAAAATGCTTTCAAAATAACGGCCCCAACCATATATGTAATATTAGATGCTCAAACACGAATGGGTGGTGTGCGGCTTGAAACATATAAATACTTTTCTCCAGAACGATTCTTATGACAGAATCAAGCGCGGCAGAAACAGGAGTCAGCGCAAAGCCGGAGCAGGGAAGCAAAGATTCGGAAAGGCTGCAGGCGGAAGCGGAAAAGGAAAGCGAAAAGCCGAAAGTTATGGAAGAAAAGAAATCAAGGCTTAATGAGGAAATAAAATCCATGCTCTTGTTTACGGCAACCTCTTTGATTGCCGGCTACCTCAGCTTTCTTCTCACTCCCGCGAGGCCTGCTTTTATCCCTGTTCTTTCCCTGTTATCCGTGTTTGCGATAATGATGGCAATCTTTGCCGGGACGCGCGCAATAGTCCGGAAGATTGCCGGAAAGAAAGAAACACAGTGGATTATGGGAAACGGCGGCGCAATCTACCTGTTCTTGTGGTTTGTGTCTTGGATAATTTTTTATAATGTGTTATAACGCGAAAGATTATTCCGAAGGCGCAACGTAATCAAAAGGATGGACTGACGATTTTATATTTTCCAAAACAGGCGCTATATTCTTTTCAAATTCAGATTCATAACGTATTTCCGTGCATTTTGCTCTGCCATCAAAAGAAATGTGCGCAAGGCTTTTTCTTTCAAACACGCTCTTTTCCGCGTTAAGAGAAAGATAGGAAACGTTATAACCTTTCTTGAGATATTGATTTATCAAGTTTATGGAATCCTTGAATACCTGCCTGCTGTGCCCGCCGCAAATTTCCCCTGCTCTTCTGAAGTGGATTTCATCAGGCTCTCCAATCGGAATGCCGTCTTTGAACTTAGCTC
>DAIDAN010000120.1 GCA_027310605.1 Candidatus Aenigmatarchaeota archaeon
CTGCTTGCCGCGACTTTCGCGTTCGCTGTTGTGGTTTATGATATTGGAATAATGACAGGAGCGCTCGCGCTGCCGGATGTTGCGAACGATTTTATTTTTGGATTCTTCAAGTTTTTCGGGATGGTTTGAATGGAGAAGAAAAAATCAATATGGAATGATTCGATACGAATCAGCCAAAGGAACGCCAATAAATCGCTTGTAGCGAGCAACAGAAAAAGCCGTTCTGATAATGCAGTCCAATCCATAATGAATAGCCGTGCTGATTTTATGAGTTCAAGTCGTAATGATATGAACACAAGTTATAATAATAATTCTTCAAATAAAAAAATAAAAATAATTCTTGCAGCTTTCGTGTTTTTTGAAATCTTTGATGCGGCCCTGACTTTTTTCGGGATATCACAGCGCGGCTTGGTATTTGAGAAAAACCTTTTTGTCAGGAATTTTATTATGAGTTACGGGTTTATTGTCATCGCAACGGCAAAAATATTTTTTAGCGCGGCGTTTGCGTTAATGATAAATTATCTTTATGCAAAGACCAAAAATTACAGAAGAATATTATTTTACACTTCTGTGTTGCTGATGTTGATAG
>DAIDAN010000121.1 GCA_027310605.1 Candidatus Aenigmatarchaeota archaeon
GCGATAAAAAAAGCGGAGAAACAAAAAGTCGGAACACCCAAAAATAAGCCTTCCAAAATAATAAGAATGATAAGCGAAAGGCTGAAGGAGTGGTGCGGATGAGAATCGCATTCGTTTTAAGGTATATCACGGAAAAAGGCTCCTCAAAATACGCGGTGGAAGTGATAAGGCGCATGCTCGACAACGGGCATGAAGTGCACGTTTTTGCAAACAAATGGGATGAAATAAAGGGCGCGCATTTTCACAAAATTCCTGCAGCTTCCTTTTCCTTTTACGCGCAGGAGCTTTCTTTCATGCTGTTCTCGACTGTTTTAGTAAACCTAAAGAGGCGCGAATTCGACGCGGTGTACTCGCAGCCCGGAAGGTTCTTTTCGCCTGACATCGCGGGTGTGCACATCTGCGCCACAGGCGGCTCTGGAAAACCGAAAGGTTTTGTAAACAAGATTCTTTATGCAATGGAAAAGTTCAATCTGAAAAAAGCGAAAAAAATTATAGCGATTTCGAACGCGATAAAGAAAGAACTGGTGGAGAACTATGGCATTCCTGCTGAAAAAATATCTGTAATACATAACGGGGTGAACAC
>DAIDAN010000122.1 GCA_027310605.1 Candidatus Aenigmatarchaeota archaeon
GGATTCTTCTTCCTTCAAAAAGACTTTTGCTTCATCTTTATTTGAAGGATGTGTCGGCGACTTGAACTTGTGGACAAGTTCTTTGTAACATCCGTATTTGCCGTTTTTATCCATGCATATTAAATAGGCATTTTCATCATCATCGTCAGGAAAGATTACAACATTAAAGCTCGCTTTTTTTTCCAAAGCTTTTGCAAGCTCTTCCAAACTGGTTGCTCCTTTTGTAAGGTAATTCATTTTTAATCACCATTCTAGACTTTTCATTTTTTCAAAATAAGTGCTCAAGCGGAATCATACTGCTTCTTATTGCACGCAAATCTTTAAATATCTTTGCTTTATCCTACCTTATCCTACCGATATTCCCGAAAGGCATTCCCGTTCGCTGAAAACAAACAAGAAAAAAAGCAAAATCGCGGTTTTTTCAGGGAAGCCCGACGGACTGTTTCATTGTTTTGGCTCGGCGTTTTCTTCCGCAGAAATTTCGCTGACGGAGGCGTTGTCCTCGCCTTTCAGCAGCGGCGATATCACAAGGCCTTCGTGCGCAAGTTTGTTCGCCTGCTCGTACGCCTGCACTGTGGAGATG
>DAIDAN010000123.1 GCA_027310605.1 Candidatus Aenigmatarchaeota archaeon
ATGTCATGCTCCGACGAGCCTTTTTCTATCTCTTTGCTTATTCTCGAGAAAGATTTCAAAACATTTTCTGCAAAAGAGGGAGCGCTCATAAGAATCAACTTTGTAAATAGCTATCCGTTAATGAACTCCTATAAACTTAAAGATTTTTAAGGCTCTGTAGAAATCCTACGATATCGGTTGAGCTTCCATATTCAGAACGGCTTTTTCGGCAGCTTAAGATATGGTTTTATCAGCGTTCCTGATATTGTTGTTCATTCCTTAATGGGGATTTCTACAGAGCTGATTTTTAAGTGAAGAGTTCTGCAGAAATTTTGCGAAACGCTTTAACAGCCGTTCTTATTTTTGAAATTCAATCCATATTGATTCCCAGCGTCTTTTTCGCGAGCACAACCTCTTCCGCGCTGCCCAGCTCTTCCAAAACTTTCAAATCCTCCGTTGTTATTTTCACGAATAACTCATCCCCTTCGAAGATGTGCCTGCCCACGATTGCGCCGTCAATCGACACTGCCACGCGCTGCCCGCGATCCGCCTTCTCGACGCTCTGCCCTTCGCTCTGAATTTCCTTTATCACTCCGATTTC
>DAIDAN010000124.1 GCA_027310605.1 Candidatus Aenigmatarchaeota archaeon
AAGTCCCTCCAATTCATATGACACTACCTTTTGTATGCTAATACGCAGCCCCTTAAACTTTTGGATATTTTGTGAAAAGCAATAAAATTGAGGGTCTTACCAATCATGTTAAGCAAGTCTCAGAATAAATATTAAATCTATCTTTTAGGGTATATCCAATTATGGTAAATACGCAGGAAATTACTACAATAATATTTTTCACAACACTCATATCATTTTCTTTACCCAAACCTCCGGCGCGTTTTTCGTTATCTGCAGCGGCAGCCCATATTTGACCTCCTGCGGACCGATAGTCCTGCACCACTCAATCATTTCCCTTATGCCATCGCGAAGGCTGTGCCTTGTCTTGTATCCGAGAAGTTGCCCAGATTTTTTGATCGTGCACCATGCGTGTTTCACTTCGTTCGGCCTTTCCTCCTTGTAAATAGGTTTTAGTTTTGAATTCATCGCTTCAAGAACGATTTCCGCCATTTTGTTGACCGATACCACTTCATCGCTGCCGACATTTATTATCTGGCCCTCCGCCTTCTTCTCGAATCCCGCTTCCGCTATCGCGGGCATGGCATCCTTAACATAAGAG
>DAIDAN010000125.1 GCA_027310605.1 Candidatus Aenigmatarchaeota archaeon
GGACAAGAAGTTATTAAAATAATCAGCGCCTGGCGCTATCCGGGGACGAGCAAGCCGAGAAGCGAAATTATGGTTGGATTTCTGCGGGGAGAGTACGAGGACTTTCTGAAGAACGAGGATGCCAAAGACGAGAGAAGGACTGAAGGCCTGAAGAAATTCAAGAAATCCAAGTGGTTCAGACAATAAAATTTATGCGAGCTCTTTTTATTTACATTACCAATCCGTCAAAAAAACAAGCCCGCCGCGTCGCCCGGCATCTCCTGAAGAGAAAATTGATTGCCTGCGCCAATATTTTCGGGCCGGTAAATAGTTTATATCATTGGGGAGGAAAATTGGTGGATGAAAATGAATATATTTTGCTTGCCAAAACCGCCGCGGCTGATTTTGGAAAAATAAAAAAAGAAGTGGAGAAAATTCATCCTTATTCTATTCCCTGTATCGCCAAAATCCCGGTAAGTTTTAATCGGAAATATTTTGCTTGGCTGAAAAACCAAATTGTTTGAAATGCAGAAAAATATTATAATAATCGCAATCGGGTTGGGAGCACTGATTTTGATTATGCTGGCGGTTCTGATTTTGG
>DAIDAN010000126.1 GCA_027310605.1 Candidatus Aenigmatarchaeota archaeon
GCGCACACCCGCTTTCTTATATAACTTCTATATCGTTTCTTTTGCTCGAGGTTTTCTTTTTGAAAGAAAACCTCGTTCGAGGCGGGCGCGTTGAACCGAGCTTCGCTACGACGGCACAAGAAGGATTATGCATTCAAGAATTTAAATTCGATCTTCATTTGTACACGGTCGCGCCGACCATTCCGTCCCCAGTCTTTCCGCCGATTGTTTTTCCCGCTATCCTGACTATAATATTGGCGAAGAAGCCGACGGCTATTCCCAATCCGTATTCGTCCAACAATACGTTGTTCGACAGCCATGTCAGGAACGTGGTTCCGCCTATCGCGGCGAGAATAAGCGCAATGCCTTTTGCATCCTTCCCGTTCCTCTTGATGAAGAACATGAAAAACCAGCCGAGCACGATTCCCCAGAAAAATATGCCGATGCTTCCCTCCGCCTTGAACATTTCTTTCCCCCAAAGAAGAAAGAACAGTCCAACATATAAAGATTTTTACCGCTTCATCGAGAACTCGTACCTGAACGGCGCGAAACTCTTCAGCGTGCCGCGATAGTTGCAGCGCAGGCATTCCAGCCCG
>DAIDAN010000127.1 GCA_027310605.1 Candidatus Aenigmatarchaeota archaeon
GTATATGGATGTATAAACTTTGCCAAACAAAATTCACATCTCAGCGGTCCGCGCTGGCAACTCGGTGGCTACAGTTCAAGCAATAAAAAATGTGAACTACAGTCATTTTTTGCCGCTTTTATCATATTTATTAATATGACCAAAGAAGAAAAAAATGAACAAAACAAACTTTATTATTTGAACAATAAGGAGAAAATTAAAGAAAACGCTCGTTTATATTATAATAAAAATAAAGAAGTGATTTCAACAAAAAGAAAAGTAGAAAATATTGATGAGAATAAACATAATATAAAAAAAGAAATTGGACGAATTAGGTATGCTAATAATAAAGAAAAGGTTAAAAAGTATCAAAAAAAACGATATGAAGAAAAAAATGAAAAGATAAAAGAAAGTGTAAAAAAATATAGAATCATTAACCGAGATAAGATAAATTTATATCGAAAAACTTGTAGAGAAAAAAATAATTTGTATAAAATAAAATCTAATTATCAAACAATGATTAGTAAAGTATTAAAACGAAATGGTTATACAAAAATTTCTAAGGCTCATCAAATATTAGGTTGTTCTTTTGA
Organism: Candidatus Aenigmatarchaeota archaeon; assembly: GCA_027310605.1. Lineage (GTDB taxonomy): Archaea > Aenigmatarchaeota > Aenigmatarchaeia > Aenigmatarchaeales > DAIDAN01 > DAIDAN01. The sequence goes on from DAIDAN010000127.1 coordinate 573, forward strand.
AG
>DAIDAN010000128.1 GCA_027310605.1 Candidatus Aenigmatarchaeota archaeon
TTTATTCGGCTGCCCAATAATTCCGCATGCAAGACAGGACAAAAAAAGAGCTGCGCCGCCAGCTCGTTCACGCCCTTGGAATCGCGCTGGTCCCGCTCGCGCTCGCTTTCGGAAAGTTTTTCGTCGGCGCGGCAAGCTTGATTCTTTCCTTGATTATATTTTTTCTGGCGGAGCACAGAAACAATATCAGTATCAATCAGTCACAGGGACGCTTATTGCGGCTCACTGCAGCAAAAAAGAGCGCCGATAAAAGCGGAATAAAACAGGATGCTCTAAAAAGCGCTCCTGCAAATCATTCCATAATGGTTCCAAGCCGAAATGAAAACCGTTCCATACCGAACTCATCCCTTATCGCAATCCATAATGTTTTCGAGAAGTTCGAGCGCAGCGGCGGCAACTATCGCGGCGCCTTCTATTTCTACCTCGCTTCCGCTGTCTCGCTTTTTCTTTTTTCCCAAACAATTGCGCTCCTCTCCATAACGGTTCTCGCGCTCGGCGACTCGCTCTCGACAGCCGCCGGAATTTTCGGAAAAAGAAAAATATTTTACAACCGCAAAAAAACCTGGGAGGGGA
>DAIDAN010000129.1 GCA_027310605.1 Candidatus Aenigmatarchaeota archaeon
CTCTTTAGCAGTCGGCTGCGTTTTTGTTAAACAGTCGCTCCTCCCATGTTATTGAAACCTGACCAATCGCTGGTCAGGCACTCCTTATACCGAAGGTACGGAGCTGATTTGCCGAGTTCCCTAAAATGGTGTATCCCGAGACGCCTTTGCCTTCTCAGCATGGGGCACCTGTCTCCCGGAGCTTTTTCCTAATATTTTTCTATATTAGTTTTCTTTTTCGTACGAAAATCTTTCAGATTTTCAACGTGCCAAAAAACTTTCAGTTTTTTGTGCATGATTGAAATTTTTTCTCGCACAAAAAGCGGAGCTTTTTGGCGTGCCGAAAAACTGAAAGTTTTTCGAGCATTTTCTAAAAGAAAAAAGCTCAGTCGGTTCTTGGTACGGACACGGACAATCCTTTCCGCGCGCGTTTTCATGGGCTCCCGAAATGGGCCGGACTCCGCAATACAGCAGAGCTGTTAACGCCCTCATCCGGTTCTCTCCGTGACGGAACTCCCCGGATTTAAACGCTTGACTTGCGCCGGCTTGTCCGGAAGCGTCCGCGCCCGGACTTGCGTTGCCGCGCGTATGCC
>DAIDAN010000012.1 GCA_027310605.1 Candidatus Aenigmatarchaeota archaeon
AAGCAAAAAGCCCGAGCTGGAGGTTGCGCTTGATAGCGTATCAAAAGGTAAATCAATCAATATTGAATTGGAAAAAATCTTTTTGTCGCGAAAGCTTATCGGGGAGGAAAAGGAAAAATTCGTTTTCAGGGAGAAGGAGATTTCGCAGCTCACTCCGGAGATAATCAAGTCCGGAATCTGGCGAAGCCTGCCGTTCAGGAAGTATGACGCAGCCGTTCAGGTTCCGGAGGAATACGCGGGCAGGAAGCATATTCTGAGAATGGGAATAGACACGATAAAACGAATACTTGTTGAGATGGGTTTCAAGGAGATGGAAGGGACAATGATTGACGCGGAGTTCTTTGTTAATGATTGCCTGTTCATGCCGCAGGACCATCCTGCCAGGACTCATTGGGACCAGTTTTCTTTAAAGAATCCGAAAACGGTAAAGACGCTTCCGCAGCAGCTTGTGAAAAATGTGAAGGCTGTGCACGAGCACGGCGGGATAACTGGCTCCATAGGATGGGGATATGATTGGGACGAGAAGGTTGCAAAGAAGATGGTGCTGCGCGGGCATACCACTTCCCTTACTGTGCATTACCTGATGAAATACAAAAATCCGCCGCAGAGATTTTTCTCTGTTGGAAAGGTTTTCAGGAACGATACCATAGATAGGACGCATCTGCTCGAGTTCTACCAGATAGAGGGCTGGGTCATGGACAGCAACCTGACGATAAGGGACCTGATGGGAACTTTCAAAGAGTTTTACGGCAAGCTCGGCATAAAGGACTTGAAGTTCAAGCCTGTCTTTAATCCATACACAGAGCCGAGTCTTGAAATATTCGGAAAGCATCCCAAGCTGGGGAAGTGGCTTGAAATCGGGAATTCCGGAATGTTCCGCGAGGAGATGCTCCAGCCGCTCGAAATAAAAGCGGATGTGATAGCTTGGGGGCTCGCTCTCGAGCGCACGCTGATGCTGCTCTACAATTACGATGACATAAGAAACCTTCACGGCACGCTCTGTGATATAGATTTTTTGAGAAAAGTGCCTGTGCTGTGGAAATACTGAAAGTGATTTTTATGCTACTGAAAGTAAAATCTGGTAAAATGAAGATAACGAAACGAATTATGTTTATAGAAATAAGATAAAAAAGTAACGGGCAAACCATTTAAGAATGCCCGATGGTTCGAACGGAGCCGAACCAAAACAACCGGCTATAAACCGGCTTGCCTCACGGTTATGCAACAATTATCCGGATAACTATTTAAAGCTTTTTCGCTGGCATTGCGGGGATGGCGGAGCATGGTCCAACGCGACCGGCTGTGGACCGGCTTGCCTCACGGCAGCGAGGGTTCGAAATTTACACTATAAAGTGTAATTCCCTCTCCCCGCGCCAAAAGCGAAACCGAGATGAACAAAAAACTTCCGAAGAATTTTGTAGAGGAGGAAACAAAGAATATTTATCTGAAAAGATTTGCGAAACCCGAAGAAATCGCGAAGACAGCGTTTTTTTGGCAACAGAGGATTCGAGTTTTATAACCGGCGATGTGATTGTTGTTGACGGAGGATATTAAATTGTAAGAATGATTTTTAACAAGGCGATAAAATGACAACCGTGATATTGAACAGGAAGGAATTGTGCAGGCTCGTGGGAAAGGAAATAAAGATGCAGGAGCTGCAGGATACGCTTTTCGGGCTGGGTATAGAGACGGAGGAGGTGAAGGGCGAGTCTGTCACATTTGAGCTGAATCCGGACAGGCCTGACCTGCTTTCGGTTGAGGGAATAGCAAGACTGCTGCGATACTATTACGGGATTGACAAAAAAATGAAAATTCCCGAATTAGAGAAGTCGGATTATTTGGTGACTGTTGACACGAAAGTTTCAAAGACGGAAAGAAAATACGCTGGCTTCGCAGTCCTGAAGGGAATAAGATACGACAACGAGTTCATAATCTCCACAATGCAGTTGCAGGACAAGCTCGCTGCAACAGTCGGGAGAAGAAGGAAAAAAGTCGCGATGGGAGTTTATGATTTGGATAGGATAAAGTTTCCGCTCTCTTACACTGTTGTAAGCGAGAGCGACAAGTTCGTTCCTTTGGGGCATGACAAAGAGATGAAAGTAAGCCAGCTCTTGAAAGAGCACATACGAGGAAAGGAATACGCGCACCTGATGGAAGGCTGGAAGGAGTTCCCCGTCTACAAGGATGCTGAAGGAAGAATACTCTGCATAATCCCGATAACGCAAGCCGACTTCACAAAAGTCACGGAAAAGACAAAAAATATTCTGATAGAAGTCACTGGCACGGACAGGCAGGCTGTGAGCCAGATATTGAACATACTCGTCGAGAACTGGAAGATTTATGGAAAGTTATATTCCGTGAAAGTAAAATATCCCGAAGGCGCCGAAACCACGCCGAACCTGAAGCCGAGGGGGATGGAAATCGAGGCTGATTATGTAAACAAATTTTTGGGAAAAGAATTCAGCGCGAGCGAGATAATGAAACTCCTGGCAAAAAGCGGGTTTGATTCGCAAGCCGCTGGCAAAAAAATAAAGGTTTCAATCCCGCCGTACAGGGTTGATGTGCTTCATAAGAGGGATGTCGTGGATGACATAGGCAGGGCTTACGGCTTCAACAATCTGCAACCTTCGTACCCGAAAACCGCGACAATAGGCGAACTCTCGGAAAGCACGAAGCTCTCGGGCGCGGCAAGGGAAGTTCTTATCGGTTCCGGCTTTCAGGACATGCTGAACTTCATAATGACTGACAAGGATTCCAATTACAGGAAGATGAACATCAGGGAAGACGGCAAAGCGGTTGAGCTGTCGAACCCTTATTCCGAACAATATACGATAATGCGGACTTGGCTGCTTCCTTCGCTGATGGCTGTGCTGTCGAACAACACGCGCAGGAAATATCCGCAGAACATTTCCGAGGTTGGGAGGGCTGTGGTGCTTGATAACAAGGAAAATACCGGCTGCAGCGAGCCTGAAAAAGTCTGTGCGGTTGCCTGCCATCTCAATGCGCAGTACAACGAGATAAAGTCAAAGCTTCAAATTCTCGCGCAGGCGTTTTCTGTTGAGGCAGAGACGATACCTGCGAAGCATGAAAGCTTTATCGAGGGGAGGTGCGCGAAAATCCTGATAAGCGGGAAAGAAGCAGGCGTCATCGGCGAGATTCATCCATCTGTTTTGCAGAACTGGGGAATCGAGATGCCTGCGGCGGCTTTCGAGCTTGGGCTGGATGCGCTGAAAAAATCAATATGATATTCAAATAACCGCCATAAAAGCATTTTTAGCTGCTAAAGCGATTCTTTTTTTTTTCTGAAATTATTTTGTGTTAGAAGATGTTAATTGATAATCACCAAACAAATTTATAGGCGCAATCCGGCATATTCTTTCCATGAAAGCGCTATCCAATGAAACAAGAAAAATGATATCCGAAGCGCAGAGGAACGAGATAACCGAGCATCTCATCTATGCGAAGCTTTCGCAGTCCGCAAAAGGAATAGATAACAAAAAAATTCTAAAATATATTTCGGAAGACGAGCTGAGGCATTACAACATCTGGAAAAAATATACGCGACAAGAAGTCAAGCCAAATGCGCTGAAGCTTTGGATTTATTACCTGATTTCAATGATATTCGGGCTGACTTTCGGGATAAAGCTGATGGAGGGCGGGGAGAAGAATGCCCAGAAGACTTACAGGAAAATTTCAAAATCCGTTCCCGCTGCGAAAAGAATCCTGAAGGACGAGGACAGGCATGAGAAGCATCTTATCGGGATGATAGACGAGGAGCGGTTGCGGTATGCGAGCGCTATCGTGCTCGGGCTGAACGACGCGCTTGTTGAGCTTACTGGCGCGCTCGCTGGATTCACCTTTGCCTTGCAGAATGCGCGCCTGATTGCGATGGCCGGATTTGTCACGGGGATAGCTGCTGCGATGTCGATGTCAGCTTCCGAATACCTGTCTGTCCGTGCCGAGGGCAGGAAGGATTTTCTGAAATCGGCGGCTTACACGGGCGCCGCATACATACTTACGGTATTGGTTTTGATAGCGCCCTATCTTATTTTCCAAAACCTCTACCTGTCGCTGGGCATCACGGTATTGAATGCTATCGTCGTGATTTTCCTTTTCACCTTTTACATCTCCGTCGCGAAAGGGTTTTCATTCAGGAAAAGGTTTTCCGAGATGGCTCTGATAAGCCTTGGGATAACGGCTATAACTTTCTTCATAGGCTTGCTGATAAAGATGTTTCTGAGTTGAGTTCGCGAAACCATACTGCTGCCGAAGCGTTTCAATGCCGCGCTATTAAAAGCGTTCCTGTAAATTAATCCGCAGCGGAGGGTTAAAAAACTAAGTTGAAACAAATTTCTGCATTGATATGATGTTAAAGATCTTGGTAGGAGAATCAGACTTGTTTATTTTCATTTTTATTTTCTAATATTTCTTTATTATTCTCTATAAATGATTTCTTCCAATTAGAATAAAGATTCAGAATATCTATAATGTTTTGTAAACAATCTAAAGCATGCACTTTATAATTATATCCTTCATTAGGATGAACAGAATAATTTCTCCTTTTTCTTATTTCATGCAGCACAGCACATATATTTTCAGGGATTCCAACAATGGCATGTAGAGTATCAATTTTTTCGCTTTGAGGTATATTCTTAAAAGATTCCATTCTTCTTTTAATCTGGAGCCTATCCAATCCAATATTAACTAAATTTTCATGATATATGTGAACGCAAAATAGTTCTGCTGTTATTCCTGCAGCTGCTATTGCAGATAAAAATTGACCATTGATATAACAGAATAATGCTTCTTTTAAACTTTCAATCAGATTGAGAGGTACTCCAACTACATCTATATCAGAATCAATTTCAATCAGTCTTTGAGCAAGGTTATTTGTATCTGTAGAAAAATCATTAATCAGATTCTGAGCAAATTCGTTGTATGCTTTCTTTTTTTCTTCAATGTCTTTAATTTGTTCAATCTGATTAAAGATAGATACAAACTTATTCCAGTAATTCCAATATTGTGGCATATGTAATCTTAGCAGAAAAGATATAAATATTTATCAGAGTCTACTTCTCCGCAGCCCTGACCGAGCTTCTCAAGCCGATAACGATGTCCCGCAAGTCCTGCATCTCGCCCGTCATCCGCGTGAGGCACTCGTCCGTCTCCTTGCTCAGCGACTCCCACCTGTCCGCGACAAGCTTGTTTATCTCGCCCTCGACGAGCTTCGAGTTGCCGAAGTGCCTTTTCATCTGCGCCTCGAGCAGGTCAATCCGCTCCTCAAGCCTGTTGATGCACGCGAAGATTTCCTCGCTCTTATTGTCGGAAGCGGGCGGGGCTGTTATTATTTTCCTGATTTCCTTTACCGCTGAAGCGTTTTCCATCCTTGCATTTCTCAACCGCCCTTCCAGATTTTGCACGAACCTCGCGCGCTTCTCAGAAACTGGAATCATTATTTTCACCTATAACAAGAATATATTATAGCTGCTTGACCGCAGATTATATTATTTTCACCGCCAATTAATTGGGAGAAGTAGTATTAAAAACTAACTCATTACAACTTGGATTAAAAAATACGGGACAGTTATTTCATTACGAATTGAATTGCATTATGACTAGAATTCACAAAAAAATAACGGCAGTTAAAGCCGGTTAGCAAGAACGCTGATGTTAGCGCTTCTGCAAACTGATTCGTATTGCGGCGCAACTGCAAGCTTATTCGTAATGCCGGCGTTCCTGCAAATCAATTCGTATCGATTCAATCCGTAATGTCGGTCAGCTTCTCGATGTCCGGCTTCTGCGGAATCCCGAAGAACATCCTTTTCAGCATCGAGATTATGTCAGCGCCCTCTGTCGGGACGCCCGCGATGTCCGCTGCTATTCTTTTGAACGCCCTCGCCGACGGGGCGCGCTCCCTTGAAATCACGACCGGGCTTTTTTCCGAGATTGCGCGCAGGATATTCTCATCCTCAGGCACGGCTCCGATTATCGGCACGCCTGCAGCGGTTTCAATCTCCTGCGCGGACAGCTCGTAATCCCTGTTCCTCCTCTTGTTCACGACAACGCCGCGGATTTTCGCCTTGTTGTTTTTCGCAACCTCTATTATTTTTATCGCGTCCGTCACCGCTGGCATGTCCGGGTTAGTGACCACTATGATTTCATCCGAAGCCTCGACAACGGAGAGTGTCTCCCTGTCTATTCCTGGGGCGCCGTCAACAAGCACGAAATCGTATTTCTTCGCAAGCGCGCCGAGCAGTTGCTTTAGGTTCATTATGTTAACGGCCTTCGCGTTTTCAAGCGAGAGCGAGCCAGGTATCACCCTCATGCCGGAATGGTGCACGAAAACCGAGTCTGAAGGCGCGCGCCTCCCTTTCAACAGCTCATGGGAGGTGACGGGATAGTCGGTTATCCCGAGGTGCAGCCCGAGGTTCGAGGTCGTGATGTTCGCGTCGAACACGCAGGCCTTCTTTCCAAGCTTCTGCAGCGCAACCCCTATATTTACTGTTGTCGTGGTCTTGCCTACTCCACCCTTGCCGCTAACGATGCCGATAATTTTTCCCATGATTATCATCCGCTATTTGGTTGGGTAATTATTAATATTTGCCATAAATAAAGCTTCTTCCGAAAACAGTCCGCTGTCCTGCAAAAACTTTTTATTCCGGGCGGTTCATAGCTTTGATATGAACAACATTAGGGGAATCAGGAATGGATTGAAGCTCAATAAGAGGAAGAGGGAACTCTTGGGGGAAACCTTAGGTTTCCCCCGGAAATCGCAGGCCGCGCTCGAGTACATGATGATTATCGGGCTGGTTCTGATAATCCTGACCCCGATAGTGAGCAGCGTCTACCAGCAGATTTCCGTGATTTCGCGAAGCAGGCACGCTGTCTGGAACAATGCAGTAAAGCAGAATTTTTGAAGACAAAGGCGCCTGAATATCGGCGCCGCTTTTCTTTTTCTTATTATTCATTTCTGTGGAAATTTCGATATCGATTGAATTCAGAATCAGGACGGCTTTTTAAGCCGCTTGCAAAGTCACTGTTATCAACATCTCTCTTTTTCAATTCGTTCCGTATTGTAATTTTTCTACTGCACTCCGAGCAGCTTCCTGAATATGTATGTCATCGGCAGCGAGGCGAGAAAGTACCAGGCGAGCCAGCCGAAGTCACTGCCGAAAAAAGGCAGGGAGAAAGGCAGCGCCGCGACGGGGCCTGTGAATGTTGCGGCCACCCATGGCAATACTAGAAGAACGAAGGCCATTCCCGGAATCATGGGCTTGAAGTTGGACATCATCTGCTTGTTTGAGAGCGAGAGCATCTCGTTCATCAGCCGGCCGGCTTCTTTCTGGTCTGTCTTCTGCGCCTCCTTTATCCGCTTCTGCATCTCTTTAACCTTGTCCTTGTGCTCGCGCATTTTTTTCTGGTCAACCAAAAACCTGTAAGGCAGCGCCAGCAGCAGGCTTATGGCTGCGGCGAAGATGAAAAGGCCGAGCGCTTGCGGCAGCCCGAGCAGCGGCGCGAACAGTCCCGACAAAAATGAGTCGAACATAAAGATATTTGATCGCGCAAAGTATTTAAATTAAGCGATAATTCGAAATTAATTCAAACACTGCGGGTTTTCGATTCAGAATTTTTTTGCGTAATGATTTATTTTTTATAATTAAACAGAAAACCATCATAAATCTAAAAAATAAAAAACAGGTGCGATGGTTTGGCATTTCATAATTCCGTTTTAAATAGCCGTTCCGATTTTGGAATTCAAGTCGTATCGGACTACGCCTTTGCAATCTTCCTCACGAACTCGGGCAGCTCCTCGGAATGGTTGCGCAGTATGTGGTCGTTCCAGAGCTGGTCGAGAATCATGACTGTCAGAAGTATTCCGGTTCCCGTCCCTATTGCGTTCGTCAGGTCAGCGAACCCGGCGAGAAAGCCTACGAACGCGCCGCCCAATACCGCGAGCGCGGGAATGTATTTCTGCAACACATTCTCTATTATCCTCGGGTCCCTCCTGAAGCCGGGTATCATTATGTTCGCGGACTTGAACTGCTCCGCAACAGTGTGCGCGTCCATCCCCGCGGTGTTGACCCAGAACATCGAGAACAGCACGGAGCCGAACACCATTATGAGCATATAAACAAGGAGGTGCGCGAAATCCGTGGCATCAAGCGCGGCAAACCCGGGCAGCCCGACAAACTGCACCAGCGCGAATCCCAGCAGCCCGCCAATCAATCCGCCGGCTATCGAAGAGCGTATCGAGTATTTTTTCCACATTCTCATAGCGAAGAAGGCGAAGAGGAGCATCAGCAGTCCCGCGGATATCGCGACAATCATGAGCGAAGGGGAGCGCGGATTCGAGAGAAGGTAGCCGATGGACAAATCCTTCACGGGCTGCCCGTTCTGGTATGTTCCGAATATCGCGTTCCCGCCCGATGCAAGCACTCCGCCAAGCACCTGGACATTCGCAAGCACTGCGGCAGTAAGAATGACCGGGATATTGCTCGCGTATATGAATTTCAGCGGCCAGCGCCGCGCCCCGAACTTTCCGAAAGGCAGCGAGAACGCCATCGGAATTTCAATCTTCATCCCCTGAGCGTACAGGACTATGGCAAACACGAGCAGGGTGGATATTATGCGCAGCACTGACTCGAAAGCGCCGACGGGGCTGCCCGCTGCTATCTGAACCAAAAATTGCCAGACTATGCCGACGACAGTGCTCGCGTCCCCTCCCGCGAAAAACAATTTGTTCGCGGTGTCGAACGGGCTGAATATGCTGAGTATTATCGTCTTCGAGACTCCCGCTGCGATGAACAGCGAGATTCCCGAGCCGAGCCCCCACTTGGTTATGACCTCGTCCATGAACATTATTATTATTCCGCCCGCGGCAATCTGCAAAATCACAAGCGGCGCGAGAACCGGCGATGCAGGGGCGATCGCTCCCGCGGAAACATAGGCTATCGCCTCGAAAAAAGAGAAGGCTATTCCCAGTATTTTCTGCGTTGCCGCAAAGCTCGCCTTTCCCTCCTCGGAATGCATATCCCATTTCAGAATCTTGCTTCCTACCAGCAGCTGCAGGATTATCGAGGCGGTGACTATCGGCCCGATTCCCAATGTTATGAGGGAGCCGAACTTCGAGCCGAAAACGATTTCAAGGAAGTTCGCCTCTTTGCTCACCGCGGATGTCACGCCGAACACCGTGAGCGAGCCGAGGATGTAGTATGCCACCAAAATGATGGCGGTCCATTTCAGCTTCTCCCGGAAGCTCAATTTTGTGACGGGCTTCGCCACGCTCGGCAGGTATCTCCCGATTTGCGCGATGTCGAACATAATAATCAACTGTCTTGAAGAATTAATTTGAAAAATCAGTATTTATACGGATTTGATTATGATTCCAAGAATTGGAAAAATAAAACTTATAAAGTTTGCGAGGGCGTTTTTCTGGTTTAAGCGAATTCGACTGACTGCGAAGGATACTGTCCGGCAGATTTATGAATGCCGTAAGAATCCCTCATTATCTGATTCACAGTTTCTTCCATGTAATATCTAACAGAATGCGGCAGGCTGAAGCCAAGTTTTTTCCTTACCTCTTTTTGCAGCACTTCTCCGAATTCCGTTATGTTAGGCTTCTTTCCCGTGAGAATCTCGTATTCTGTTATGCCGAATTCCGGAGTCAGCAAGTCCGCTGCTATCTTGTCTATCTCGCAGAAGATTATTTTCTCCCCGATTTCGCCTCTTGTTTTCATTGCGTCTTCTATCATCCCCTTTTTATTTTCCTCAATCCTTCTTTCTGCTTCGCCTTCCTTCTTCAGTTCATCGAGATATTTCGAAACAAAAGAGTCCATTCCTATTCCATATTCTTCTTCCAACAGTTCGTTCAGTATAACCCTTTTTTCTTCATAGTCAGGATTGTTCTCAAATCCCAGCAATCCATAGCCTGTCATTCCTGATGAAAAAAAGAAATGGGACAATAATTTATCTTTTTTTCCTACCGCTTTTATTACAGCTTCCTTATTTCTGCCTGTATCAGAAAGCTCCCTTATCAAACCCCAGTATTGAAAACCTATATTCGCTGCATAACCCGGCAGCTGCTTTCTGTCATGAAAGTTGCAGAACCGCACAAACGGCGGCTTTTCAGGAGCGCTTATTGCCGGCTCCCGCCCTCTCCTGTATTTTTCCGAGTTTGGATTTATTGCCATAATACCGCCTTATTTCATATTTTTATCCGCCGAAAGCGTTTATGCCCGCTTTTTTTCATTGATATGTATCAAGCGCAAGATCCGGCCTCTTTACATAATCTTCCCGCAGTTTCCGCCTTGAATAAAATTCTTCCTTTCTTTTATCTGCCGCATCGCTTAAGCCGAGCTTTCTCAAGCTTATGCATCCTGAAACAACATTCCTCTCCGTTTCGGCCTGCCCGTCTTTTTCCCATACTTTTCTCCCATCAGAAAACTCCCTGTTTATATGACTGCAAACTGCCGTGTATTCCTGATTAGCTATTAAGTTCAGGCTTCCAGACAGAAGCAGCATGTCCGCGAACTGTATTGTAAAATCATGCAGATTTTCTTTTCCATTGTTCAAGCTCTCTGAAAGCGTTTTCCTTCCTTTCTCGCGTTCCTCTTCAACGGCAAGCATATGCTCCACTATGTCCGAAACATATTCGATTGGCTTGCCATGTTTCAGCCATCCTCCGAACTCTCTGTCATTAAAGCATGCCTCTCCTTCATAAGTCAATAATAATTTGCAGTCGGTTGGAAAAACTTTCCCCGCATAATAAACGCTTTTCCTGCCGCCCAACCCCAGCAGATATTCCGCGTCATTCAGCAGCACGCTTTCCGAGGGCTTATATCTTTCAAGCAGCTTTGCCGCCCTCCATGCAAACCTGCTCGCCGAATAAGGGCTCATCCTATGCTTTTCCAACAGTTTCAGCGCGCAGCCCGCTTTTTTTATTTCGTTGCAGGCTGTCGGCTGCACATTATTTCTTGAATCTTTTAAATCTTCAATCCTGTCCCAGCAATCGCATCCCGTTAAAAAACTGTATGGCATTTTCATCACTTTTTGCGTTACCGCTAATACTGTTCAAAAAAGAAATCTAAAAATTGCTGACAACCGTAAAAAAATCAATCGCGTTCATAAAGCAGGAAACTGAGAGAAAGGTCATCTAAGAATTAGAATCATCCCAACTCAATATCCGATAAGACAAGCCTTGTTGGAACGGTTCTTCCAGCAGCTGGCAGAAGAGTGCGCTTTCCGGGAAGCTGCGGAATAAAACATAAAAAATAATTCTCGCGCGGCTATAAATAGTTAACGGCTCTGTTATCTTTTTATCCGCAGATTCCAAATACCGGTTATGATCAGCTTTGGCAGAAAGTATCAGGAGGAAAAATCCCCGAGGCTCACGCACCTCCTCATCTCTGTGATTGTGGCGGTCTTCCTTCTTGAGGTTTACATCGAATCCGCTTACGGGCAGAAATACCTGTCAGCGATATTCCAGAGTTTCGGCTTCTCGCTTTCCGGATTCCTGAACGGCGGCTGGTGGACGCCGCTCACTTCCATATTCCTCCACGCAAATCCGCCGCACCTGCTTCTGAACATGTTCGCGCTTTATTTTTTTGGCCGCGTGGTCGAGCAGCAGCTCGGCTGGAAAAAAATGCTTCTTATCTTTTTTGCGACCGGAATAGCGGGCAACGCCGCCCTGTCAATAGCCGCCTTGTCAGGGCTGTTATCCCCGCTTATCCCGACCATCGGGGCTTCCGCCGCGATATTCGGGCTGCTCGGCGTCGCAATGTTCCTGAAGCCGCTTGAGTTCGTGGTTTATCCTTACATTATCCCCGTTCCTCTCATGCTCGTGGCAATATTGTATGTGCTTTACAACATCCTCGCGTTTGCAGCCGTGATAGCGACTGGACAGGAGTCGGAGATAGCTTATGTCGCGCACCTCGGCGGGCTTGCCGCAGGCGTTCTTGCCGGCTTGAAGATTGAAGGAAGGAAAAGGGGGGCGCTGATTCTGTTCTCATTCATAATCTCCGCTATAGTTATTCTGCTGCTGTGGAAGTATGTTTCAGTTATGGAAAGCGCGAATTATCTTTCAATTCTTTCCAAAGCCGTGAAATAGGGATATTTATGCTTTTCTTTTCAATCCATTATGCATGAAGGACAACGCAGCCCCGCTTATCTCTACATCTGTCTTGAAGCAATCTTTCATGCCTGCAGAAGAAAGTTGCGCGATAAGTCCGCATGCGCTTTATTTCATACAGAAACATTTAAGGGAAAAAGGCGCGGGAAACGAACTGACAGGGGATATAAAAATAAATGCCAAGGTGTCAAACAAGGACGGTTTTCATAAAAGCTGCTTTGACATATTGGAAAATAACGGAAAAGAAAAAAATTACAGATGCAGATTAAACGGCGGCGTAACCGCCCAATTGCGCGGGTTTAAGGATTGCAGCAGAGAATTCTCAATAGAACCTGCAATATTTTCAAAAAAATTCGGGGTTGTCGGAGAGCCTGATGTTATTTTCTTATCCAAAGAACGAGCGGACATATTGGAATTGAAAAGAAAAACCTCTAATGCGGCTTCAATTATCGACGGCTTGCAAGTGGAGATATATATGGCAATCTTTGAAATGGAAGATTCAAGCATCATTTGCAACGGCTCAAAGCCTGCGTGCATCGGCGATGAATACAAGCCAAACATCAGCGGTCATGTATTGTATAGCGACGGAAAGCTCATAAAAATCCAGACAAAGAATAAAACGCTGATACATTTAAAAGCTTCATCGCTGCAGAAAGAAATACAAAGATATAAATCCATCTATAATCTGCCTTTGCCAGAAAAATGTTTTCCAGATTGCATTAATGCAAGATATTGCCAAAAAAGAAACAGTGTTTTTTATGAGAATAATGCTCCAAGTTCCGGAAGGGCTAAAGGAAAAAGCCGCGCATATCGCGCAAGAGCTTGAGAAAGAAGGGAACGAAGTGCTGGTGAGCTGCGAGCCTTGTTATGGCGGATGCGATTTGCGCGACTCGGAGGCGAAGCGGCTCGGCTGCGAAAAGATAATCCATTACGGGCACAGCAAATTCGCGGACTCCGACATTCCTGTAGAATATGTTGAAATGAAATCTGAAGAAAAAATAGCAATACCGGAAAACGAAATAAAAAAGATTGACGGATTCAAGAAGGTGGGGCTCATATCAGCCGTGCAGTTTGTTGATTCGTTGCGTATTGTAAGAAAACAGCTGGAAAAATCCGGAAAAGAAATATTTATCGGAAAATCCGAAAACAAGAACCTTTACGCCGGGCAGGTTCTCGGATGCAACACAAGCGCCGCGAAAGCTGTTGAAGGCAGGGTTGACTGCTTTCTATATATCGGGTCGGGCAGGTTCCATCCGCTGGGCGTCGCTCTCAATACGGGAA
>DAIDAN010000130.1 GCA_027310605.1 Candidatus Aenigmatarchaeota archaeon
TAATATATCAGATAGGTTATATAAAAGTAGAATATATAATGAAGAAGATATATTGAAAATTAAAGATATTCCATATAATGAAAATGTAATACCCAAAACAATTGAAGTTAGTTTTGATAGAACATGTAATTTTGCGTGTAGTTATTGTAATGCTGGGTACAGCACAACATGGGGAAAAGATATTACATCTAATGGACCATATCAAAAATTTAAAACATCAAGTGCAGGTGCATATTATAGTGATGGTTCATGGTCTGAATTTTATGGTAAATATAATGAATTCAATCCTTATGTTGAGGCTTTTTTAAATTGGTGGCCTGAACTTTCTAAATCTTTAAATGAAATTAGAGTAACGGGTGGAGAACCATCACAAAGTAAAAATTTTTGGAATTTTTTAGAAGTAATAAAAAAATATCCATCAGAAAACTTAAGATTAGCTGTAAATTCCAATCTTGGTTTATCAGATCATTTGTTGGACAAATTAATTTTAATAACACATGAATTACCAATTAAAGAATTTGATTTATATACTAGTAATGAATCTTTTGGTAAACATGCAGAATATATTAGAG
>DAIDAN010000131.1 GCA_027310605.1 Candidatus Aenigmatarchaeota archaeon
GGTCAGGTATTTCTCGGTGACATTCTTCAAGCCTTAAATTTTACTGTGATTATTATGAGCTTAGCCAGAAAAATTGCTTTGATAACTGGCGGCTCAAAAGGTATTGGAAAAGCAATTGCGCAAAGATTCATCAAGGAAGGAGTAAAAGTTATAATTTTTGATATAGAAAATCCAGATTATGAAGCGGGATTTTTTCAAGTCGATATAAGCAAAGAAGAGCAAATAGAAAGAGCTTTCAATCAGATTAAGCAATTGGATATTCTTGTGAACAATGCTGGAATTTATTTCCAGTCTTCTGTTGAAAAAAGCAAAAAAGAACAATTAGATAAAATAATTGATGTAAACTTGAAAGGAACATATCTCATGTGCAAGCATGCGCTTCCATTAATCAGAAAGAGCAAAGGAAATATAATAAATATTTCTTCTGGCTTGGGAGTTGTTCCTGAGCCAGAATCACCAGCATATTGCTCAACAAAAGCGGCAATAATAATGCTTACAAAATGCATGGCGCAGGAGTATGCATCCGCAGGAATAAGAGTGAACGCAATTTTGCCAGGACCAATAGATACTC
>DAIDAN010000132.1 GCA_027310605.1 Candidatus Aenigmatarchaeota archaeon
CTGTTAGAATTAAACAAAAAAGCAGGCAATGCTGACTTGGTTCTTTGCGGTGAACTATACAATCCGCTAATATTGAAAAAACGAAATAAAATTTTTGATTTCATTTTTGAAGAACAAAAACAGGTTCTTAAGAAAATCCCAATTGATTCTTATTGGTATATTCTTGAGGAGAAAGAAACGATAAACATCGGTCCAGAGGAAATAATAAATCATGCCAAAAAATTAGACTCGACGGATATGAAATTTTCAGATAAATATTCGCTTCAAAAATCTGCCGAAGATATGATGAAAGAAAAGCTAAAAAAACACAACAAGGATATAGGAATTTTTACAAACAATAAAGCCAGATTGGTTGTATATATTTCAGATGCTTTTTACCCAAGAATGTTTGTAGAAAAAAGTTCGTTTGATTATAATATCTGATAGGATATAAGTTTTCTTACGAAGATATTTCATTTATATAATTCGGAAAACAAATTAGCCTGTGATTCCCATGCTTGTCCGCGACATAATGAGCAGGAATGTGCTGACTTTGGGACCGAAGGACACGGTGAGCAGGTTCAT
>DAIDAN010000133.1 GCA_027310605.1 Candidatus Aenigmatarchaeota archaeon
CCTCAAGTCCCTTCAAATAAACAAGATAATCCTGTTCTTCCAACTAAACAATTAGAACCATTAGACCCGAATGACATGGACATCAAATAATTAAAAAGGGAGTTATTAACTCCCTTTTTTGTATTTTATAAGATAACCATTGGCTGTTTTTTGTTTTCCACCTAAAACGTGCCTTACATTACTACATGATGTATTAATAAAATTAGCGACTTCTTCAGTGGTATTAAAAGTTTTTATTAATATACCATTTTTATATATTTCTTTTTTTCCCTTATATCCTGAATTAAATTCATTTTTATATTTACCAATTCTATTTTCTGATAATTTTCTTAACGTTTCAGATGTGTGCTTTTTACCATAAAATGGGTTATCATTTCCATTATATCTACCAGTCATTTTTTTAGATAGATTTCTTTTTTGTTCATCTGACATTTTTCTACCTTTATTGTTTTTACCATACTTATTTCCTTTATTTGTTGTTACATAAGATAAACGAGCGACTTCGTAACCAATTGAATTATATATTCTTTTTTGTTTGTTATTTATTGATAACATTTTATGG
>DAIDAN010000134.1 GCA_027310605.1 Candidatus Aenigmatarchaeota archaeon
GCAGCCGGACACAACGACTACAGCGACAACAAGAAGGAGCAGCCTGTATTTGTGGAAAAAGTTTTTCAGGTTTTTCGTTCCGATTTTTTTGCTCCGCATAAAAATCAGCTCTTGCGTTTTCGTGTGTGATGTTTTATTTTTTCCTTTTGCAACGAAAACCGTATTGTCAGGAAATTAATAAAAAAATCCAGTTATGACGGTTTTGCTGTTGACAACGCCAACTTTTACATTAACTTCCCGCTATTTATTGTTTTTTTCCTTTAATTTTCCGCAAGCGCTTTTTGCACGCTCGAACCGAAAAGGGCTTATTGCGGCGGAATCCAAGCCGCGGACAGGCTCTGCGCCGCGCTGTTCTCGTAATGGTAGTTCACATTGCCCACGAACAGCACGGTCTTGCTGTCGATTTCCGAGGGTATGCCGTAGTTGAAGATGAACGCGTACTTCGCGGGCTTTCCTTTCTGCAGGCTGTTGTCCAGAGTGCAGGTCAAGCCTTCGGAGCCATCGCCATTGTCTTTCAGGTTTAATTTGCCGTCTTTCAAACAATTAAGCCCGCCATCAC
>DAIDAN010000135.1 GCA_027310605.1 Candidatus Aenigmatarchaeota archaeon
GGGCTATGTTTTCGAGGATGCAAGCAGGCAGGTCCTCATAAGAAAAAAAGAAAGCATTTTTGATTTCACGAAAATCGGAAACTGGTGGTTTAAGGAAAATGAAATAGACATAGTTGCATTGAACGAGAACACGAGGCAAATCCTTTTTTGCGAGTGCAAGTGGCAGGACAATGTCAATGCTGAAAAAATTCTTGCAGAATTGAAGGAAAAAGCGAAATATGTGAACTGGAATACCATGAACAGGGATGAATATTACGCGATTTTCGCCAAGAGTTTCAGGGAAAAAATAAAAGAGCAAAATCTTATGTTAATTGACCTGAACTATTTGGAACGTGCATGAAAATATCGGAACCCTGAAATGAATCCGAACCTTTATATTTTAATCCTCCAAACTATTCCTGATAATTATGGCGCTTGTTTTGCCGAACCTCGACACGAACTTCGTAATACCTTTCCTGTTCGTGCTCGCGGTAGTGTTTGGCGTGCTGCGCATATCGCGCGCATTCAAGGGCAACGCCGCGGTTGAAGTCATAATCTCGCTCGTCATCGCGTTTTTCGC
>DAIDAN010000136.1 GCA_027310605.1 Candidatus Aenigmatarchaeota archaeon
GTTATGTGCTGCATCAACCGCTGGTGCGCGTGCATATATTCCGTCTCTATCGCGACATCAAGCATCGATATCGGGCGCTCCGCGCCGCCCATCGCGTATGATTCGCCGTGCACGCCGAACCTTATTCCGAGTTCCTTTATCTTTTTGACGCCTTCCTCAATGTCGGGCTCCTTGAACTCTGTTATCGACTCGATGTCAAGCTGCGTAAAATTTACACCTTTCACGCCGCCGTAGAAAATCTTTCTCGGCACCGTCAGGTAAGTCTCCTTCTCGCCTTCAGCGGCAGCCATGAACATTCCGCTTGAGATGCCAATTGTGTAGCCTTTATTTTTTTCAACCATAACACAATATCCTTCTGGACAGAATAAAAAGATTTACATTACGAATCAATTCAGAAAATCAGGGCGGCTGTTGCAATATGCACGAAAATGCTGCGCATTTTCGGCGGCGCCGGAAGGCACGGAAACGGAGTTTCCGGCTCCGCCGAAAAACCGAAGGTTTTTCGTGCGACTCCGTTTCCGTGCGCGACTTGAGATGAATACCATACGGACTTTAAAGC
>DAIDAN010000137.1 GCA_027310605.1 Candidatus Aenigmatarchaeota archaeon
GGTACAGATGCTTCGCTTTCACTAGGTCTTGGTGCATTTGGATATGAGGGGCATGTTGGTGTGGGTATTGGGAATGGGTTAGGTCAAGTTTCTGTTGGTGGAAGCCATACTTCAAAAGGAGCTATAACAGGGGGAGATGTAACATTTAAGGCAGGAGGAGGCACCTTGGCTGCTGCCGCTGCTGCAGTTTTTATTATTTCAACAGGAGGGTTAGGAGCTATTGCATTTTAGATTATTCTAGTACAAATTTTAAGAAAATTATTATGAAAAATAATAAACCACCATATTTACTTGGGTTACTTTGCTTAATTCCATTAATAGGAGCTTTTGTTGGGTTGGGATTGATTTTTTATGGTATTTTTAGATATAAAGACAGAAAACTTGTAATTATTGGTTCAATTGGCTTAATTATAACAGTAGCAGTTTATTCTTTTGTTTTTTATAATTTAAAATATGGGAAAAATGCTACCAATGGCTTTGCAAAAATATCTCAAACGGAGTTGAACAGCCTGGTGAAATCAATAGAATTTTACAAATTACAGAAAGGAACATATCC
>DAIDAN010000138.1 GCA_027310605.1 Candidatus Aenigmatarchaeota archaeon
GGCCTCGGCAAGGCTGTCCGCAATTATTATAATGGGCCCGTAGTTTTTTTCCCCCGCGACAAAAATCGCATCATCCATCAGAACACACCTCAAAGAATTTTTTGTCAGAATTATTTGCTGTTAAGAAAATTGGCGCTCAAGTATAAATAGATTCAGACAATACGACTCGAACCGATACGAATCGATTTGCAGGGACACACATTACGAATTGAAATCAAAAAAGATACGCCGATAATAACGCATTCGTACGAACAGCTTTAACAGCCGTTCTGATTTTTTTGCAATCCAATCGATATTTTAATTCTCAGAATTCTAGAGGCTTGTCCTGCTCGTATTGCTTTCCGGTTTTCAGCGCAATCTCCGCCTTCTGCAGTTCCTTTCCGAGATAAGCCGCGTGATAAATGTCCGAGACGAGGCCGAGTTTCGCTATCGTGCCTGCAATCTCCTCCACAGTCTTTCCTGCAATCCTGCAGTGCGCTTTCGCTTCCGCGCCGTAGCCGATGTAATGCTCCGCAATGATTTCATTTTTTTCTTTGTCTATAGAGATTAGGAAC
>DAIDAN010000139.1 GCA_027310605.1 Candidatus Aenigmatarchaeota archaeon
TTATAACACTTGTTTTAAGTTCATTCACATCAAGTTGTGGATATTTGTAATGCATCATTGCAATAGAAAATGTATCAGCGAAACTTTCATTTAACATCATTGCATCATCATAAGATAAGTTATTTTGGGCTATAAAATCATTAGCTTCGTCAGGATAATGATTTAATAAATAGTGTCCAAATTCATGGAAAAAGATAATATCTAATAATTTATGTTTATCTTTCAAAAAATCTGAAATAGAGCCATAATCTTGATCAATGACTTTAACACCAATGATAATATTGTTAGAGGAGCTGAATTCATGATTTCTAGAAGTAAAATAAGAAGAATAACCATTAATATCCATACATTCACGACTATCAATATCAGTTGGTGAGCAGTGATAAAATTTTCTTAAAACAGATGAATAGAGATCAGACTCATTTTGAGCAAAAATATTAACTCCTTTTGTGACATTTGGAAATAAAGTATTTAAAAATTGTCTATTATCTTTTAGCCAGGTTTTCATTTCATTTTGAACCATGCTTTTATTAAAAGTATTTTCAGG
>DAIDAN010000013.1 GCA_027310605.1 Candidatus Aenigmatarchaeota archaeon
ATTAGATTCTTGGAAAGAATATTTCGGGATTGTTTCATTGATGAAACTTCTTATAGTTCACGGAAATCCTGATATTTCAGAGAAAGCTTTTGACAGAATTCATAATATTCGCCATAGTCCATACGAATCTGCTATCTATGCAGAACTGTGCAAGTTCGATGAGAAAAAATACAGCAAAAAAGTAAAGCAGATTATCCGAAATATGGATGATGATTTAAAATCTGAAACAACTGTAAGATGCGTTCTTGCTACTGGCAACCCTGAATTTATTGAGTGGTGTAGAAATATACAGGATAGAAAAAAGAGAATAGAAACTTTGAACGAAATATCTTGCTGCATACCACCAGGTCTTTATGACAGAATAGATCCAGCAGTACAAAAATACCTGAAAGAAGTCTAAAAGTTGAATGGTACGAAAAGCTTATGCCGTTCTGAATCAACATCTACATCTTCGCCATTATCTCCAGGAACTCCTTGTCCTCTTTCAGCACTTCCTCTATGTCCTTCATCGCTTCCTTCCTGCTCACCTTCATCTCTCTCATCTTCCCGTTCTCTATAACATACCTCGTGAAAAACTCGTTCTTCATTTTTCCACCTCACTTAATCTTTCATAAATCCATTTGACAAGCTGCTCATAGGTTATTTCATTGTTTGCAATTTTTAAAGAGATGTAGACCTTGCCGGCAGTCGATGTATCGAGCACAAAGCCGTTCTTCTTCAAAAACAGGTGGACTGTTTCCGTGGCGGTTCTCTTGTTCCCGTCCACAAAGGAGTGCTGCTGTATTATGTGCATCCATATTATCGCGGATATTTTCGCCATCTGCTTCCTGAAGTCCCTGTCTTTGTATTTCGATTCTATTTTCGCTATCAGGAATTCGAGGCCGCTCTTGTTTATGACGCTCCCGCCAAGCTTCTTGTTTATCTCTATGATTTCCTCGACGCTCGGTATGATTATCATTTCTTTCACCATTCCTTAATTGTATTCCTGTCTTAATAAGAATTCTATTTTATCAGAAAAAACCTTTATTAAATCGCTTCCCAATTAGGAATATGAATTTCATAAAATACCCGAGCCAGCTGGGCAAGGAAAGCGTGAAGGAGGTAGGCGGAAAGGGCGCGAATCTCGCGGAGCTCACGAACGCGGGTTTTCCGGTGCCCGAGTGCTTTTTCATAACAGTGGGCGCGTACGACAGGTTTGTGGACGACAACAAGTTGAGGGAAAAAATTCTTGACAAGATTAACGGCACCGACTTCTCGGATTTTGACAGCCTGAAGAAAGCTTCCGAAACCATAAAGAGAATGATTGTGGTCGCGAGAATGCCGGCCGCGGTGAGGGACGAAATAAGAAAGGCGTACGAGAGCCTCGGCAGCGACATAAGGGATGTGCATTCCGTTGACTTCGTGCACATCACGGAAAAGCCTTTCGTCGCGGTGCGCTCTTCCGCCGTGACGGAAGATGTGAAGGGCGCGTCTTCCGCGGGGCAGCAGGAGACTTTCCTGAACATGAAAGGCGTTGAGAATGTTTTGAATGCGGTGCAGAGATGCTGGGCATCACTCTTCACTGAGCGCGCAATCTATTACAGGCACAAGCACAATCTTCCGCAGGACGCAGGAATAAGCGTGATAGTGCAAAGGATGGTTGCTTCCGAAAAAAGCGGAGTGATGTTCACGATAAACCCGGTAACCTCGGACAACAACATAACTGTTGAGGCTGTCTGGGGGCTGGGGGAAACGATAGTTCAGGGCGAGGTAACGCCGGACACTTATGTAGTCGACAAGAACAGCGGCGCGATTCTCGAAAAGAAAATAGGAAGCAAGCTAACCGAAAGGATACGCGATGCGGGTGGGAAAACAATAAAAAAGAATGTCAGCTCCGCAATAGTTAACGAGCAGGTTCTCACAGATAATGAAATTGTGAAGGTAGCGGCCTACGGAAAGAAGATAGAGCAGCATTACGGCTTCCCGCAGGACATCGAGTACGCTATTGAGCGCGGGAAAATCTATATCGTGCAGTCGCGCGCGGTAACATTTTTCGCTGGCAATACGAATCAGAATGAAAAAACGGAAACGCTGGAAGCCGCGAGAACTGCTTCGTCGTCTATCGCGACAATCCATACTGCCTCCGCAACAGCGCATATTTCGAATCAAATCCTATTGAAAGGTATGGGAGTCTCGCCCGGCGTCGGTTCCGGTGTCGTGAAAATAATCCTGAATGCGAACGAGATTGACAAAATCCGGAAGGGCGATGTGCTTGTCACGGAAATGACGAACCCCGACTTTGTTCCCGCGATGGAAAAGGCCGCGGCAATCGTGACAAACAAGGGAGGAGTCACGAGCCATGCGGCCATCGTCTCAAGGGAGCTCGGCGTTCCCGCGATAGTCGGCGCCGCGAACGCCACGGAAGTTTTGAAGGACGGGCAGGTTGTAACGGTTGACGCGACAAACGGTTTGGTTTTTGAGGGAACATTATCGGCGAATAATGAGACAAACATTACGGAAAATAATATTGGAAGCGGAAACAATACTGACGCAATAAACAATCCTATTGGCGTTCCAATTTTTGGAAGCAATCCAACAGGCGTTCCCGTTATGGAAACTCAATCCTTATTGACCGCGACACAGGTTAAAGTGAATCTCGCGTTCCCGCAGCATCTTGAGGAACTGGCGAAAAAAGCGGACGGGGTCGGGCTGATGAGGCTCGAGCATGTTTTAACGGAAGCGGGGATGCACCCCTTCGAGTATGTGCGTTCCGGAAAAAGCGAAGAACTCACACAGATACTTGTCGGGAAAATCGGCGCGATAGCGAAAGCGTTTTTCCCGAAGCCTGTCTGGGTTCGCACGCTTGACGCGCGCACCGACGAGTTCCGCCACATGAAAGGCGGGGAGAGCGAGCCTAACGAGGACAATCCGATGCTCGGCTGGCACGGGATAAGGAGGGACTTGGACCAGCCGGAAATATTCAGGGCGCAGCTTGCGGCTTTCAAAAGATTGCATGAAGAAGGGCTGACAAATATAAAGCTGATGCTGCCGTTCATTATCAGCGTTGAAGAATTGAGAAAGGCGAAACAAATTGCGAAAGAATTCGGACTGCCTGATTCCGTTAAAATCGGGATAATGTGCGAGACTCCGGCTTGCGCGCTCACTATCGAGGAATTCTGCAAAGAGGGGATAGACTTCGTCTCCTTCGGGAGCAACGACCTGACGCAGACCACGCTCGCGGTCGACAGGAACAACGAGAGCCTTGCTAAAATATTCGACTCGTTCCATCCGGCCGTATTACGCTTATTCCGCGAGGTCATAAGGACATGCAAGAAATACGGCGTTGAATCAAGCATCTGCGGCGAGGAAGGCAGCGACCCGAAGATGGTCGAAATATTAATTGGCTACGGAATCGACTCGATATCCGCGAACATCGACGCTGTTGACAAGATAAGGCAGGCGGTTGCGCTGGCGGAGAGAAAGCTGATTCTGGAGAAGGTGAGGAGGGCGAAGAACTTATAGAGTTATTTTTTGATAGCAATTATGAAGAAATTTTCTCTTAACGATTCAGGCAAGAAATAATGCAAAATAATCCTGAAAGGATTTATGAATGGATAACTCGGTGAGATGTAAGGCATCATGATTATTTTTTCTATTTTCAAATCATTTTCTTTCAATATATCAATCAATTCTTTTTTGATAAATATGTGTCTATGGGTTGTTCTTTCATGTTCATAAGTGTGAAAGATTCTGTTTATCAGGGAGTTTTTGTTGTTGGTTGTCAAGATCAATCTGCCGTTAAGTTTAAGAATTCTACAAGCCTCTTTGATGAAATTCTCCGGTTCGTTCAAATGTTCTATCACCTCGCCTGCAACTACTGTATCAAAAATCTTGGAATGAATCTGTTTCATATTCTGCGCGTCGCCTTGCATAATATCCTTATCGTTTTTGTATTCCTCATTGACAATGATATCAAGACCGTATATTTTGCAGTCATCTCTTAATTGTTTTATTTGTTTGTGCAAGCTGCCTGCGCAACACCCAACATCCAGAACTTTGCCTTTCAACTCCTCTGCAATAAGCTTTACCCTTTCCTCATAGGGATGAGGTTTGCCCAAACCGATATCTTTCATATCAGGTAATGTTTACTATACTAATATAAAGCTAACTATATTTTTCGATACATTATACTTTATTGCTATAGCTTACTATAATATTAATAAGAATAATATCAGGACAATCAGGCTCATAGGGCAACCATACATTCTGGAGATTTTGAACGAATTAGTGAAACCAAAACGGTTTAGCGAACTGAAGCAAGTATGTAGGAATGAAAGGACGCTCTCCAAAAAGATCAGCTTATTGCGGCAGAACGGTTTGATAGATACAACTCCCGTCTTAATAGACAACAGGTATGAAAACCATTACAAGCTAACTGAAAAAGGAAAACTGTTTTTGAATAAAATAAAGAACATCTGACTTTATTTTAATGGCGCCGTCGGCAGGAAGTCCGTAGGGGTTGATAAGGGAATTCCCTTTCGCACCTCCCTTATTTTGAAATCGCAGGGCTTTTCCTTCTTGTTTCTTTCTTTTGGGCACGAAAACCTTTCAGGTTTTCGGCTCCGCCAAAAACGCGAAGCGTTTTTGTGCGCTTGGGATTTTCTTTCTTTGCGTTTTCTTCATTAAAGAAAGAAAAGCCCACCTGCGTGTCCTTGCGGACACCAGATATCTTTACTTAAGACTGCCGGAAGCCGAACAGATAGAAGCAGGCAAGCCTGCTTCGTTCAGTTTAGCCCGCCGCCCGGCGTCCAAATCATCCTCCAGACAAACTGGATTCAGCATATCTGGCCTCAAGTCATGCGCGCTCTTCCTTCCCTTTCTTTTTTCCTCAAGGTTTTTTCTTTCGGGAAAGAAAAAAGCTTGGCGCGTTGAACCTTTGAAGAGCTTATTCCTCCCATTTCCGCTTTCTTTTTCGCACGAAAATCCTGTAGATTTTCGGCGTGCCAAAAAACTTTCAGTTTTTTGTGCATGATTGAGATTTTTTCTTTCTGGAAAGAAAAAAGCTCAGCTTCGCTACGACGGCACAGTCTTATTTTTGCAGATAGAAATATTTAAATGCTGTTTATGGCGCCGCGGGAGGGAACTTCGGAAACGAAATTCCTTTCGAACCCTCGGGACTTGCTAGAAGTCAGTTGGTTCTCAGCCAACCGCACTAACCTGGCTATGCCACCGCGGCGCAAAGCTTATATATTTTAAAAGCACATATAAACTTACTTGCTAGAAGGTTTGACTAAATGGCTATGTAGAACGAGCTCGAAATCCTTAAGGATTTCGACTCCGCCGGAAAATCGAAAGATTTTCCGTGCGCTTCGAAGCCGGCTGTTATGGTCGGCTTCATTTTTCTTTATGATTTCTTATCAGAGAATAAGCATCCCTAATGTCTTCTTTTACTCCTGGAATGAATTCAAGCTCGTCCAGCTTATCGATTGCAACCCACTTCCATTCAGTGTGTTCCTCACTGATTTTCGGTTCTTTTCCATTCACAAACCCGAGAAGCCTGCAGACGAATCTTAATCCCGGAATTTTCTTCTGCGCAAAACCGGGAGTCATTATCTCATAGGTTTTCAAAGCCATAACAGGCTTCACAATAATTCCTGCCTCGTCTTTCATTTCCCTTGCAAGTGCATCCTCGAAATTCTCGCCGGGCCAGACTGCCCCGCCGCCGCATTCCCAGAGGTTCGGGAAAAGCTTCCTTGAGGGCGAGCGCTTCAGTACGAGAACCTTGTCGCCGGAAAAGCAGATTCCCGCGACATGGACTTCTATCTTGTGGATTTTTTCCTCTCGCATACTATCTATTAGAAAGATTTATTTATAAAATTTCAGAATGCATTCAATTTTTGCAGAAATTCTCATTATGACTTGATTTGAAACAAGATACGCTGATTATATCTTGTTCTTGCGAACGGATTTGATGACCGTTGGATTTCTGAATTCAAGTTATACTAAAGTATCTCCACGAAATCCGCGGCGTTGCGCAAGGAAGTGCCGAGCGCGGTCTCATAGGCGATAAGCACAGTTATTTTCCCATGCTCCTTCACCTTCTGCAGCAGCGCGAGAAAGTCGGCGTCGCGCGTGGCGAGCGCAATCACATCAACATTCTTGTTATGCAAAGCCTCCATCGCGGCGACAGCAACAGCAACATCAACATCAGACTTGTCGTCCTGCTCGCCCAACGCTATCACAGGGTCGAACCCCTGGTTCGCCACCGCTTCAATCAGCTTTTCCGGCGCGAACTGGTTGAGAAAGACTTTCGCTATCACGATGCGCCCATACTTCTCAACCCTCTTGCGCAGCACATCCAGGTCCATCCCGAACTCCTTGCGAATCATGTTCGGACCGTCCACAAACAGGGCGACATTTTTCCTTCCTTCGCTTTTCTTTTTTCCAAAACCCAACAAAACTATCAACCTCTTGTAAGAATTAGTCTGTAATAGAAATATAAATAGCTGGCTTACGGCTAGAAAATTATTTTAAGGGTACGGTCTTCCAACCCAATCCTCAGGATTAAGGTGACTGTAGTCTTTGGGTTCATACTTAAAATAAATTCTGCATGCTGGACAGAAGTACTCGTCTTTCCATTTCAACAAAATCTCACCACAATCATCGCATGATGAATTAGAGGGCTTGAACTTAGAAGTATCTATGAGTGTTTCTATGTAAGTTATCCCATAATCTGATAGTTTTAACTGAACGGTTCTTTCGAGCATAAGAATCATAAGAAGTTGATAAGAAAAATATAAATAGGCTCAAAACGGCCGAAGCTCGCGCCTCAGCTTCATCAAGGAGGGGAGCATCCCCACCTTGTCGGCGATCCGGTCGCGGAGCTTTTCCGCGTCGGACTCGGAGAGCCTTGCGCGGAAGTCCGCCTCCGTCAGCGGCGCGGGAAACCCGTAGCTGTCATGGCAGCAGGAAGACAATATCAGCGAGGAAATCTTGTCCGCCGAAGCCGCTGTTTGCTCAGGGGTTTTGCAATAAAAGTCAACGCGCAGCGGCCTGTCGAATTTCGCGGTTCTCATATAGAAGCTGTAAATATTTTTTCCCTCTTCTCCGAGAATATTAGTCAGATTGTCGCCGGAAAAGCGGAAAGCGCAGGTCCTTTCCCCGCAGCCAAGCAGGTAATGGAGGATGGAAGTGTCAGACGATGCGGACAGCAATTCTTTCTGCTCTTTTCCGAGCGCGCCGTTTTTTGAAAGTATCCCGCAGAGCCTTTTTCCGCGCGAGTCCTCGACGCAGCCGGCGAGCAGGAAATGCAGGCATGCCCCGTAAAGGTCATTGAAGCTTTTCAGCGTCCGCGCAAACCTTTCGCGGCTTTCCGATTCCGCTTTCGGAATGTCATTGATGTGCGGCACAATCATCCCGTCCATCAGAAGCAGGTCGGGAGCGAATTTTTTTGCCGCGGATATGGCCGTCCCTATCTCCAGCTGCTGCCGCTCGTTGCCAATGTCAAGCCCACTCTCTTCCGAAGGGTCGGACAAAAGAATGATTTCCGGGCGCGGCTCGGCCGAGGGATGATACGCAACTTCCGCCTTCCCGTTCCCATAACGGAACAGCACCGCGACAGCGCGAAGGAGCGCGAGCTCAATCCCCTGGTACGAGTGCTGCGAAAGCCCGCCGTCTACCGCGAGGATTTTCTTCCCCGAAAGGTATTGCGGCCGGACCATGTGGATGAGATTCTTTTCCATGATATCCGCGGCGGAAAATCCTTCGCTTTTTTCTTTCAGGAATTCCGCGAGCGCCTTTCTCTTCTCCTCCGCGTTCCTGATGCCTTCGGCCGCGCTTGACAATCGCGACAGGAAATCATCCATAATCAGAACCGGGATTTAATTTGCTGCAAAAGATTATAAGCTTTTATATAATGCCTTCCAACTCCTTCCCATGTTGAACAAAAAATTCTCCGATTTTGAAAACTTTGTCTTCGACTTGGACGGCACGGTCTGGTATTGGACAAGGCTGGTTGACAGGGCTGCCTCCGTTTTCTCGGAATTGCGAAGGCTGGGAAAGCGCGCGCATTTCATAACAAACAACACGCTGCTGACAAGGGAAGGGTTCGCGAAAAAACTGCAGGCTTTCGGAATAAGCGCGCGCCCGGAAAGCATAACCACGCCTTCCGATGTCGCGGTCAGCCTTTTCAAAAGAAAAAGGGTTTTCTGCATCGGGGAAGGGATGATAACGGAACTGCGGAGCCGCAGGATTGCGCTGACTGACAGCAGGCCGGACGCGGTGGTGATGGGCGACGACAGGAACATAAACTATGAGAAGCTCGCGAAAGCCTGCATACTTGTCGAGGGCGGCGCGAAATTCTACAAGACAGCGGAAGGGAGGGTTTTCTTCTATGGGAACAAGCGCCTTCCGGGCGGCGGCGCGCTCGCCGCGGTTATCGAGTCATCCACATTGAAAAAAGCCGAGCTTATCGGAAAGCCGTCCGAGCATATGACGCACATCGTGCGTGAACTCGGCTTGGAGCCTGATAAAACATTATACACCGGCGACGAGCTGAACACGGACATCGTGCTCGGAAAAAGGCTCGGCTTCGCAACTGCGCTCACGCTGAGCGGCAGGAGCACGAGAATGGACTACGAGGCTGCAAGAGGCGAGAACGAACCTGACTTTGTCTTGAAATCGGTTGCGGACTTGGTGAAGTAGAATATTGATACGATTTAATTTCAGGAACGCTGATAGCATTACGAACCATTTGCAGATACGCTGTAACAACATAACAACGAACAGATTAAACGGCCGTTTGACAATGCAGTTCAATTCGTAATGAACAGCCGTTATTGATTTCTGAATTCATTCCATAATGATTTTCCGTAATTCGTATTCCGTTTATTAGCTTTCTTTTCAATCCGTATTTATGCGAACCTTCATTCTCTACAGCCGCGGCTGGACAAAACCGTTCTCGGAAAAGGATTTGCCGGGCGCGGGAAGGATGGACATTGCCTGCAGGTGCGTCTCGGCGGCGCTTTTCATTTCCTACACAATCCGGAGAGATACACGGTTTTTCATCTCGCTGAACGGCGGCAGCCAGCCGATAGCGCTCTGCTTCGACGGGCGGATAAGGAAAATCTCGCCCGACGAGCGCTCGATCGGCTTGTGGATAAGCAAGACTCTGGAAAAGGCGCAGAACGGATTTGGCAAGGAATGGAAGCGCACGGACAACGGAATCCTCTACGCGCAAAAAAGTTTTCGGGAAATATTGGAAGAGTTGGAAAAGGAAGGCTGCGAATTCTACCTGCTGGACGAGGAAGGAAAGAAGATTGAAGAAACAACCATAAAGGAAAATCCGGCTTTCGTTCTCGGCGATAATCTCGGCATCCCGAAAGGCGAGGAAAAGTTTGCGGAACGGGTTGCAGAAAAAATCTCGCTTGGCAAAACATCTTATTTGGCAAGCTCCTGCATCTCGGTTGTCCATTGGATTTGCGATGGGAAAGGGATATGAGAATTTATTATTACAGAAGTATTCTTTAAAATTCTTATGGTATTGCATCAAAGTCTGCAGAAGATCCTCATATTTTTTAATCGTCAGGCTTCAACAGCCGCCCTGATTTTCTGAATTGATTCGTAATGTAAATCTTTTTATGAAGGCAAATCGAATAATCCGATATGGCATTCGTTGTTGGCGTGACTTCGGGCTTGAACATTGGCGGCGCCCCCGAGATGGCGACTGCTGTGCGGAAGCTCGGCTACGCGCTGATGAAAGGCGCGAATGTGATAGAGGTAGCCCTTGACTCTCCGCACGACATTGACTACAACCTTGGCTTGCAGATGAGGTACATCGCGGAAAAGATGGGGCTCACGCTCACTGTTCACGGAAGCCTGACGGTTCCTATGACTGAAGGGGAAGCGGAACAATGGGGAAGGGCTGACGACCACCTGAAAAAATCAATATGGTCCGCAATCTTTTGCGGCGCGAAATATGTGAATTTCCATTCCTGCCTCTATTACTGGCCCGAACTTTTGACCTCAGGTGAAATGAAATACCGGGCCACGATGGTGGACGAGAAGGGAAAGCATATCTCGGAAAAACTAAAAGAGAATGAAAAATTAAGGAACTGGTTTGTAGAAAGGTTGTGGGATGAATATTACAATTACATATTAAAGGAAACAGAAATTGATGAAATCAAGAGAGGCGCAGCAGCCAAGGCGGAAAAGGAAAACGCTGAATGGAGAAAAACGCTTGAGGACATGATAAAGAAAAAGCTGCAGGAGAAGCTTGCAAAAGGTGATGAATGGGCGCACTTTGAAGTCGGAAACTGGGTTGATGTTTACATTTTGATGGCAAATTACATGCTCTTCACAAGAGACAGGCTTCTTGAGAGCATAGCAGGCGCGTATCCGGAATTCAAGATAAGATGGAACGACAAAAACTGGATGCATGACAAATTCACGGAAGCAAAAAAAAGCGGAGGCAAGGAAGGCAAGAATTTCAAGGAATTCTTTTACGGGGTTGTGGGAGCGAAATATCTTGAAGGCCATATGGGCGCGATATTGGAATGGATGAGCGGAGAATTGATTTCAGATATAAAAAAACTCCCGATAAGCGACGAGGAAAAGGGGAAGCTTATCTCAACTGCAAAAAAGCTCCAGATATGCATTGAGATTCCCGACGCAAGGGATGCCGCCCACGCCGGGCTTTACACTCTCTGGAGGCCGAAGCAGGTAATACTGGCGGTAAAAACAATAAGGGAAAAACTCAAGACCGACAGGGTCTGGGCGCTTATCGATTTTGAGCACATAGCAACGCAGGGCATAGACCCTTCTTTTGAATTGACTGATTTGATAAAAATAATTCCCAATGCGGGAGAATATGTTTATGCGGTGCATTCCAACTATCCCAACCCCACGCATGTGCACGTGCCGCTTGAGATAGGCGATACCGTCCTCTACAGCCTGTTCTTTACCTTGAGGAAGGCGGGGCTTGGCAAAAAAAATAATTGCTATCTGATTTTCGAGCGCGGCGGAGGGGATGACCCGTTCAAGCGCTCCGTTATAGCGCTGAGGCTGATAGCTGACCAGCTGGAAAAGGACACGCCTGTTGACAAGCTTCCTTTCGAGTTCTTCGGAATGGCAAAGCCTGAGGAGATGCAGCAAATGGTTGCGATACGCGAGCACGCTCTCGACCCGCTGAAAGGCTTGCTGACGGTTCCGGAGGAGGAGCACGGATTCTTTGGCAGGGCGGCTATCGAAAAGGGCAAGGCGGAGGAATGGAAGAAGGAGAAGTACAAGTAGCATTATGAAATGAATTCAATATGTCTTGATTTGTAGAACGCTTTTTGACGCTTCAGCATTACTGTTCCAACAGCCGTTCTGATTTTGTGGGTTCAAGTCATAATGTAACAGCCGTTCTTATTTTTGAAATTCAATCCATATCGTATTTCTGCAAAGTTGCACTTTTGCAACGCTTGTTGCTTTTTTGCAACTATCCTGACTTGCTCTTTATTTCCTTTATTACTTTTTCCACATTTCCCGCGTAAATCATTCCCGGCTCGTCATCCGGGTCTTCGCTTATCTCCGAGACAAGAATGCCTATTTTTCTCTTGAGCGGTATTTCTTTATCAGCAAGAACTACTCCCAACCTTTTGTAAACAGCATCCACTTTCTCTTCAGGCAGGCTTTCCAACTCCTTTCTTATCGCCGCTATTCTTTCCAACTCTTTCATAATTTCTCAACCTTTTCCAGATTCTTCCTGAATTCTTCAACATGCGTTTCAAGCAGCAAATCCGAAACAACATCTTCCGCTGATTCCAAGCTTTCTTTTACTTTCTCAAGATGCTCGTTGCTCAAAGCTTTCATTCCGCTTTCGCGCTCTGAATAAATGAAACCGCAAATAAACCAGACTTCGTCTATTTTTTCTGGCGCAAGCTTTCTCACCCTTTCCGCGAAACTTGTCAACTCCTTTTCACCTATCTGTTCCCCGTATTCGTTTTCCATATAACAAATTGGCCGTTATAGCTTAAAAATCTCAAAATAACAAGTATAAATACTACTTATGAGTAATATATAATAGTGATAATTATGGAAGAAAAGGAATCCAAAATAAACGCTTTGATAAGCGAGGTCGAAGGCATAAATCCAGAGGCAGCGAAAATTATAAGGAAAAGGAAAAATCTTTTGTCGTACAATACGACAGTTGATACTGTTGATTCCCTTGTTCAGGCGGCTTTCAGGACATATCACGAGAG
Organism: Candidatus Aenigmatarchaeota archaeon; assembly: GCA_027310605.1. Classification (GTDB taxonomy): domain Archaea; phylum Aenigmatarchaeota; class Aenigmatarchaeia; order Aenigmatarchaeales; family DAIDAN01; genus DAIDAN01. The sequence continues at coordinate 12,222 of DAIDAN010000013.1, forward strand.
TTTTAACAGGGGTGAATCGACGCATCTTGACATTCCGCTAAATGTGAGAAGCGTGGAATATTTTATCGAACAGTTGGTTTATTTTGGAAAAGATTATGATAAGGTCAATAAATTTGTGCCGCATTACAAGAAAACGGCTTTTGAATTTTTGAAGCTTGATACAAAATTAAGAAGCACGAAAACCCCGACAAAAAGAAAGCTGAAAGAATTTGTAAGATATGATGCGGTTTATAACAGATTTCTGGACGCCCACTCCAAAGTCTATGAAATTCTTGGAGATACATCAAACGGCAAGCACCCGTATCAGACGGGAATACAATAAATTCGATTCATAAATAAATCTTTAAACCATTCAAATCAAAATTAATCTTGGTGCGAAACATGAACAACAAGGAAGAGCCCGTGGGAAAAAAACTGCGGAAGTTCTCGATGGAGACGCGTTTAGCGTCTACAAAGGACTTCAGGAAAAAGGCGCTCGAAAAGTTCGGCGACTACATAAAGGCGATAGTGGTCTGGGGTTCCGTGACGCGCGGCGACTACACTGGAAAGAGCGATGTTGACATTTACATTATTTTCGACGACACTAAGGCGAGCATAAAGGACTTCAACAACATCCGCGAAAGGATTGACAAGGACATATACAAGATCGCCACCGATATTGATCCCCGCCTGCACCCGCAGCCCATTCTTGCATTAACCGAATTCATGGACGGCATCCGGCAGTGCCATCCGCTTTTCTTCAACATAGTGCGCGAGGGTTTCGCGATTCACGACACGGGATTTTTCATCCCGATGAGAAAGCTTCTCGAGTGGGGGCATTTTCCCGCGACAGCGGAAGCGGCGGAGATGAGGATGGAATCCGTGCCGAAAAGGATTGACCGAGTCGAGAATGTGAAGCTCTATATGATAGCGGAGGACCTTTACTACGCGGTGCTCGAGGCAGCGCAGGCGGTGCTGATGTATATAGGAGTTGGTCCGCCAGCGCCGAAAGTCGCGGCTCGTGAAGTCAGGAAGCATC
>DAIDAN010000140.1 GCA_027310605.1 Candidatus Aenigmatarchaeota archaeon
GGCTGGAATCCCTCGTTTATGTCGACTGCAAGTATGGCGAGGTCTGCGATGCTTCCGCCGCGCCTGCGCAGCGAAGTGAAAGCCTCGTGCCCCGGAGTGTCAAGGAAAAGCAGGCCGGGAAGCTGGATTTTGTTTTTCAGTTTGTCAAAAAGCGGCCCGCAGATTTCGCTTATCGTGCCAATCGGGATTTCGGTCGCGCCGATCGCCTGCGTTATCCCGCCGGCCTCTTTCGCGGCGACAGCGCTGCTCCTAATCCTGTCAAGCAAAGTCGTCTTCCCGTGGTCAACATGCCCGAGCACGCATACGATTGGCTGGCGCATCATAAGTTTCACCGCAAATGTTTTTGCAAAAAATATTTTTTTTCGATACGAATCGACTGAAATAAAATGAACGGCTTTTTTGGCTGTTTAACATCAGTGCCGTTGCCGTCTTAGTTATTTCACTTCAATCCGTAACCTGATTTCTCCTTCAAGCTATTAAAGGCTTAAATCCTTTTCAGGAACTTATAATCGTATGAAAACGGTCTGTATGTTCTAT
>DAIDAN010000141.1 GCA_027310605.1 Candidatus Aenigmatarchaeota archaeon
GGACCCGCAACCGTGTATATAACCTTCCCGGTTGACATGGAGCTGTCGAGCATCAGCCTGATTGAAAGCGAATACAACATAACGCAGACGCCATCCGTGCTGATAAACGAGAAGACAGTCCTGCCCGGCGTTGTAAATATTGATGAGCTGAACAAATATGCGAAATGCTGGTAACGGGAAGCTTATTCTAATAATCCTTTTGGCAGGTTTTTTCATAAGGCTTGCCTTCGCGTACGCGGAGCCTGTGAAATGGTGGGACGAGACCGTTTACGCGAGCCTCGGCTGGGACTTGAAATCGAACCCCTTTCACTATTCGTTTGACGGGAACTGGAGCGATTATGTTCCCGGCGACTGGCCGAAGGCGGGATACCGCGCTCCGCTGCTCCCTTATATGCTCGCGGGGCTGTTTTTCTTTTCAGGACAGAATATGCTCTTGCTGAATATGCTGATGCCGGTAATAGGAACAATAAATGTGCTTCTTGTCTATCTTCTTGGAAAGAAACTTTTCAGCAGCAAAATCGGACTGTATTCCGC
>DAIDAN010000142.1 GCA_027310605.1 Candidatus Aenigmatarchaeota archaeon
GCTCCCTTGCGGATTTAAGCAGTTTTTTCTTTTCTTCAAAGCCATGAGGAAGATTCAAGCTCTGCCTCTCCTTTACAGAATTGAAGGCTTTTCGAAGTGCTATGACCTCTTCGCAGCGCATCTGTATCAAAACACTAATTCCTGTTTAACTATATAACCTCTCTCGCCAGAATTATTTCATAACTCTGAAGAAAACCCACGACACAGAAAGTATCAGGAAATGAAGTATTAAAAACAGAGAGACGGCGTGTCAACGGCGAGGGTGCTCTGCTATCAGCTTCCTTGTCCCTGTGAGAATCCTCTTTCCCGATACTTCGCCTCTACTCCTCTTCCCGTTATGGCTTTAAGCGATGTCCTTTGTAGTATCTATCTGCACGCCGTCTCCAACTTTGAACCTTATCATCTCTATCGTGGGAACTCAGCCCCTTATCTTTGGTATCGAGAGTTTGTTGGAAATCTTGTCTGCTTTCTTTTCAAGCTCGACATCAAAAATAACGTCGCACGACTTTAATATTTCATTTTCAAGGCTCTTC
>DAIDAN010000143.1 GCA_027310605.1 Candidatus Aenigmatarchaeota archaeon
ATCAACCACTACTATCAAGTGTTGATTAACAGTACCTACCAAAATTGATATGGTATTATGTATGCTGCTATCATTATGAGATTGTATTTCTTTTTTAAATAGAGAATATTGTTGAATGACTGCACCATCCCTTAAAAGTATCGCTGAACCGCTATCGTCAGAATAGAATGGTGAATTAATTTCACTAATATAAAAAAAAGAAGAATCTGGTATATGGGGATGAAAAGAAATACTAAAACTTTGCGACAACAGTATCGTCGGTAGCAGCAAAATAAAAATAAAAAAATAAATATGTATGGTGTATTTCATAATTATGCCTCTTGTTTGAAATAAGGAAATGGTTAGTTAATAAATATTAGCCATTTCCATTCTAAAAATTAGCAGGAAACGAATTCAACTTCCATAGTAGAAAAATTAGCACACTGCATGGCTAATCCACCATACCCATACAAATTCGTGCATACCCACCCAGAAGGAAAACTTTGACAAGTTGCGCTGTTGGCAGAACAAGTGCCACAATGGGTAGTAC
>DAIDAN010000144.1 GCA_027310605.1 Candidatus Aenigmatarchaeota archaeon
GTGTAAGGGCTCCTCGATTGGCATTGGAATCACGAAATATGGATGTCCGTGTTAGTTTAAATAAATTCTGGAATTATTAATAATCAAAAAGAGAATACTTGTGCAAGGACTTGCTTGTGGGGCGGAAGGTTGAAGAAAATAAAAAATAATTAAATTAGAGACATGCATCAGGATTTCCCAAATGTTCTTGGATTGTCATATCTACAAATAACCAGAATCTTATATCTTTATCAAGCTCTTCGTTTCCAGTAGAAGAATAATCTCGTATCAATTTTAAGCATAACTCTTTTGCTTTTTCATGAGCTTCCATTGTTGTATGTCCTTTTAGAATTGAAAGCGGTATCTCGTTAGATATTCTCTTAAATGGTTCTGCAATTTTATCTTTGAATGGATTACACTCTCTATCTGCAGAATGAACCCAAGAAAAAAGTCCAGAATATCCTATATATGCATTCTTTCCATTTTTAGAAATTACCTCACGTCCAAGAATAGTCGATGATAAGCATGCTCTCGCATAAACTATTGTAT
>DAIDAN010000145.1 GCA_027310605.1 Candidatus Aenigmatarchaeota archaeon
GCCTGGGTTATTGGGAGGAAAGATGTCTGGAAGCAAACCTGAAACTTGCATTTATCTGACTGAAGATCCGAAAGTCGCAGAACAGAAAATAATGCGCGCATTTTCTGGAGGAGGGCGAACATTGGAAGAGCATAGAAAGAAAGGTGGTAATCCTGATATCGATGTTGCATGTCAATATCTGTACTACATGTTCGAAGAGGACGACAAAAAAATAAAAAAGATTTTTGATGATTTCAGAAGTGGTAAGATGACATCGGGTGAGGTTAAAAAATATCTTGCAGAAAAAGTTAAGAAATTCCTGATTGACCATCAGAAAAAAAGAGAACAAGCCAAAAAACAGATTGATAAGTTTCTTTTGAGATAATATTACTATGGAGACTAGGTACAAGCTGACGCCAGAAGGAAAGGAATATCTAGAAAATAGCCTTCCTGAAAAACAACTCGTAGAACTTTTGAATAGGGAATCATCAAAATCATTGAAAATCGAAGACGCCAAAAAAATAAAGAACTTTTACATCGCATTGCAG
>DAIDAN010000146.1 GCA_027310605.1 Candidatus Aenigmatarchaeota archaeon
GTGCAGGGCTGCCCGCAGTTCGGTCCGCCCTTGTCAACGGATGTTTCGCCGCAATTCTTTATGCCGTCCTGGCAGGAGTTGCATTTCGAACAGTAGGCGTCGCCGCTTTTCGGGAAGCTCGGGTCTGTGCAGATGTTCTTGCAACCGGTTGTTGTGCAGACAGACTGTTTATCGCACACGTAGAATGTTCCGCAGTTCGGGCTACAGGGCGTTTCCCCTTTTGTCGGGTCATAGCTTGCGCAGCCCGACCTTCCCCCGCATCCCCCAGGCAATCCGGGAACACATACCCACTGCTGGTTGGGATAGGAGGTTGGGCAACCAGTAGAGCATAAGCCGGTCCAAGGAGATATCCATCCGCAACTTCCCTCGCAGGCTATGCAGGCGCTGCAGCCTCCTCCTCCGCAATCCACTCCGGTCTCTCCGTTGTCCTGTATTCCGTTGTTGTTGCATCCTGTTGTGCACTGCGAAGAGCTTTGCACGCAGGTATTGCTCGGAGTGTTCGGCGAGGCGCACCAGTAGCAGCC
>DAIDAN010000147.1 GCA_027310605.1 Candidatus Aenigmatarchaeota archaeon
GCAGAAGTCCGCACAGGGCCTGCGGGTCTTTGTGGGCTTTCTGCTTCCGCCCGCGCAGTTCCATTACCTGCTGCGCGCGGTCAAACAGGGCTTTTGAAACAAGCGGAGCGTGGCGGCCTTTGTATATCTCTCCGGCGTACTCAAAATCGCTGCAGTAGAAAGTATCGGAAAGCGTCCGTTTGATGCGGTCTTTCGACCAGCGTCTTCCGCTTTTCGTTCGTATGCCGTTTTCATAAAAGAAGTTGGCGATGTCCTCATACCGCGAGCGGTTCTCGGCGTAAATTTCGAAAGCCCTTACCACCAGCGGGCTGCGGCGTTTGTCCAGCATAATCGTTTTCGTCCATAGTAGCTCCGCTCCGGCGTCTTGATGTGCTGAATAACGCCCTGCTGGAGCAGCCAGCTTATCTTTCCGCTGTCCACCGGATTGCGGGACAGGCGGTCGAGTTTCCAGCAGACGATGCCCTGCGCTTCGCCGCGCTCAACGCGGGCGATCATATCGTCGAAAACGGGACGGCTGGGGAG
>DAIDAN010000148.1 GCA_027310605.1 Candidatus Aenigmatarchaeota archaeon
GTGGCAGCGACAGTGCCTAATACAGTACCTGTGTTGGTATTGTAAAGCTGAATGTTCGCCAGATCGGCATCGGCGCTGTTTCCGTTATTGTAGAATTTCAGTTTGGTAATTTTTACATCTTCCAGAGCATTTGCTTGGGAGAATTTGAACTTGGCAATTTCTTTTCCGGTAACTCCGAGACTCGTGCTTTGGGCCGACCCAGTGCTCATTGTCACTGATTGAACAGTCAAAGTGCCAAGGTTGCTGGAGCCGTCTACCACAGTGAAGTTAGCTCCGGCAATCGGGAAGGTTCCGGAAACTGTAGCCGAAGAAGTGATATCGGCTGCGGCGTTAATCTTAAATCCGAGAGTGCCGCTGTTAGTACCCGTAGCCAAGTTTGCCTGTATGCTTACGGTCGTGGATTGCCCGGCCGGAACTTTGATTGGGTCTGAAGCAAAGGTTAAAGCGGCTTTTGTGTCAGCTATAGTCAAAACATTGCCATGGCGATTGCCAGCGGAATCTTTGACTAACACTCCTGATACC
>DAIDAN010000149.1 GCA_027310605.1 Candidatus Aenigmatarchaeota archaeon
GTATTGGGAGATGAAAAACAGTATTCAAGCTGTTGTTTGTTTTAATACCGTTATTAATAATTATGAAAATGAAAGTGCATTGAAAGAAAGATCAAAAATAAAATTGGCAGAAATAATTGCGACGACCGGAGACAAGAAAAAAGCCGTTCAACTTTTAGATGAAGTAATTTTAAAAACTACAGATAAAAAAATTAAAGAAAATGCAGAGGACCTGAAGAACAGATTAGATTAATACAACCAGCTGTGTGAATTAAAAAAAGAAAGGTTAAAATTTGTAACCAAAAGTAATTAGTCGCTGCTGAAAAAGCCAAAAAGATTTGAAGGAGGGGCAAAAACAAAAGAAAAGGGGAAAAAAGAGTTGTCGGATATTGCAAGATTTAAATAAGTTGCAGTCAAAACCTTGCAGAAAATAATAACGGATAAGAGAAAATGAAGGGCAACTCACCAGATCAAAATCAACAAAGCTTTCTATACCAAGGGCTCAAAGAACTTCTCAATCCGAAAGAGCCGTTGTATCAGTT
>DAIDAN010000014.1 GCA_027310605.1 Candidatus Aenigmatarchaeota archaeon
GTCCTCCATCAAGCGTTCCATTAATATAAATCCTCATGTTAGTCCCGTCATAAGTTCCTACAACATGATACCATATATTTGGAATTAGTGTTGTTGCTCCCGTCAAACTGTATGGAGCAACCTCCCGTAAAAGTGATATCTTTCCTGAAGCTATACCCAATTCGTATTGACCCGCAACACCTCCATTATACCTATTGACAATCTCTGGATTTCCTGAAAGGTCGTTCGTTTTAATCCAAACGCTGATTGAAAATGGCTGTGTACCAAAAAAATTCAAACTGCTCGCATTTTCAGCGTTAACATAAGTGCTGTTGCCGTCAAAACTTAAGGCACCCCCAAGCTGCCCTGCAACAGGGGAAGGAATAGCGCCGCCTGAATTGTTGATGTATTTCCCGTCGTTATGGTTTGCGGTCGAGTCAAGAGTATAGTTTGTTGAGTTCACAGAATCCATTTTCCAATACCCGACAAGCGAAGGGTCGTAAGAAAAATTATAAGCGCTTTTCTGCGGGGTCGCGGTATTGTTCGTGTAATAAAGCCAGAAAATAGTTGAGCTGTTTCCGGTTATGTTGAAAAGGAAATCAATGTTCGCCTCCTGCAAAAACCCGGAGTTTGCTGTGCATTCCGTGTAATTGTAAATCCGGAACGCGATGTCGTTCAGGAAGCGGTCGTACAGCCTGACGGAGTTGTTGTAAGCAGTGTTCAAACAGTTTTTGTCAAAGACTATATGCAAGTCAGCCTCCTCGAAACCGCGGTTCACTCCGCCGCTCTCCGCCGCGGCTATCGGAATTCTCCCGGCGCTTCCAGCTAAACCAACTCGCACGGGAACATAGTTGTTGTTCTCCCAGCCAGCCGGAATCCCGGAAGACTCGAACAGGATTTTTCCAACCCCCGCAGAAACGGACAGCAGCTCGGAAGTCTTGCCGTCCGGAGAAGCGCGGGAAAAATATCCGGTGACATAGAAAACGGAAAAGGCTATCGCGACCACAATCACGGAGATCGCAATCGCGAAATCAATCTGGTCTGCCATGCTGTTTATTGCGCGGGCGGGTTAATAAGAACGCGCCTGGCAGAAATAGCCTATCCGTAAGCAAAACGCTTTTGCATTTGCCCCGATGAGGCGCCGTCCGACGCTGTAACGGAAAGCGTGTAAATTTTTCCCGCGGTGAGGTTTGATGTTATCAGGTTGAGCGTGAAGTTTCCGCTTGAAGTGGTGTTCGAGATAAAATCCGAGGTTTCTGATATCCTTGCTCCAACATTCCCGGAAAAAGCGCTGCCGTTGGCATAATTTGCATATCCGCTCACGGTCGCGTTCGCTATCCCCGCCAAGGACACGAATATGCCCGCGCCGCCGAGCAAAATCCTGTCCTCAACCGCGCCGTTGAGATTATAACGGTAATACGAAACGCTGGCGGGCTTTCCGCCCGGAACAGAGCCCTGCATTTTCGTGTCGATATTGAAGAGCTGCTGTTCAACCCTGATCCCGGGGCTTTGCGACTCCAGGACAAGCCTTGCATCGTTCCTTTCTTCTTTCGCCGTGTCATTAAGGCTTATATGCTCGACAAGATAGGAGTTCCTGCCGCTCGGGTCGGAAACCCTTATCGTGAGGTTGTAATACTTTTTCTCCGCGAGTGAAGCGAATATCATGACATTGAAATATCCGGTCTGGTTTGCAGTCGTGGAATTCCTGTTTCCGTTCTCGATTATCGTGGCATTCACCAAAGCGCCGCTTGCGGCGGCCCCGCCTCTCAAATAAAGCGCATATCCAGACAAGAATATGCTGCTCGGGTTTATCGTGAGATTTTTCAGGTAAATCTGGAAGTCCCCGCTCTCTTCCGCAGTTATCGTGTAGCTCCTGCCTCCGGCTTTTTGCGGAATGTTGAGGAGCGAGCTGCCGAGCAGGAGGTAACTGTTCGCTGCAGGGAATGCGGAAGAGCTTTTCAGGGAATAGAGCTTTAGCATCTCGCCCGTTATTTCCTGCCCCGTTTCAGCCAAATCGCTTGTTACCTGCTTCCTTATCACGCTGTCGTAAACCTCCCATAACATCGCGGAGATTATGATGAGCGCGCCCACTCCGATGGCGAGGAACGCCGCGTGCGACACAAGAATTGAGATCCCTTTTTGTCTTTTCACTGTTGTCATACATTCTAAACGGCGCGCCCGTTAATAATCTTTTGGGTTTGCAAGCCCTTCAGGCGGGTTTCAATTTAAATACGCAACCATAATCAGTATTATGATTGAATTCGAGCTGCTTGACAGGGACGCGGGCGGGAGGATTTCCAGGCTGACGGCAGGAAGCAGGCGCATAACTTTGCCTGACATTTGTATTGTAGTGAACCCGAACAGGATGACGGTGCCGCTTCCCGATATCAGGAAGATGGGATGCGAAATCATAATCACGAACTCCTACATCATAAATAAGAATCCGGAATTTCGGGAGCGGGCCCTCAAGGAGGGATTGCACAAGTTTCTCTGTTTTGACGGGCCAATCTATACAGATTCCGGAACTTATCAGATGTACTCGCAGAAAGCGTTTGACATAAATCCGGAAGAAATCATAGAGTTCCAGAAAAAAATAAAATCGGATTTCGTGACGCCGCTCGATATTTTCACGCTTCCTTCCGATGCGAAAGCTGAGGCGCGGAAAAAGCTTTCGGAAACCCTGAAAAGAGTTTCGGCTGCGAGAAAATCAGTCGACGGCAATCTTGTCGGCCCGATACAGGGCGGGCTCTTTCCCGAACTTCGCGCGCAAGCCTGCAGGAAGACTGCAAAAATTAATCCGGACATCTTCGCAATCGGCGGAATCGTTCCGCTGATGGAGCGGTATGATTTTAAAAACCTCTGCGATATTATTTTGACCTGCAAGCAAAACCTGCCAGCGAACAAGCCCGTGCACGCTTTCGGCGCCGGGCACCCGGTATCTTTCGCGATTCTTGCCGCCTGCGGCTGCGACCTTTTCGACTCCGCATTCTACTCGCTTGCCGCGCAGCGCGGCGCATACATCACAGCAGGCGGCACCTACCAGCTTTCTGATTTGTCGGAATTTCCCTGCGCCTGCCCGGCTTGCGTGCAGCGCAGCCCGGAAGAAATTAAGAAAATGGAGCAGCCAGAAAAAGAGAAGTTCCTTGCAACGCATAATCTTTACGCGACTTTCGCGGAGCTTCGCCTGGTGAGGCAATCCATCAGGGAAAACTCGTTATGGGAGCTTGTGCAGCAGCGCGCGCGGGCGCATCCGAAAATCCTTGAAGCCTTGATTTTCATTTTGAAGAAATATAAAAAATTTTTTCTGGAAAACGATCCAGTCTCGAAAAAATCCGCGTTCTTTTACGGCGGAGAGGAGAGCGCGCTGAGGCCTGAAGTATTAAGGGCGAAAGAAAAATTGAAAAATATGAGAGCGAAAAATTATTTTGTCAAGCAGCCGTTCGGGAAAATTCCCGTCGGTCTGAAATCCTTCTACCCTTTCGGGCAGAGCGTTGCGCCGTTCAGCGAAGAAAAAAGGCCGCAGAAAATAAAATTGGAGCAGCGGATAGCCGCGGTGCTGGATTACCAGTTCGGGCGCGGCGCGGGAAACCTGATAAAAGGATACGAAGCGGAAATTTCAAAAAAGACGGGGAGGATAAAAAGGATTTTTCTTGATGGAAAACTTGCCGGGACTTTTCGCGCCAGCGACGGATTCTTCCTGCCTTCCATCTTTGGAGCGAAGCTCCTGCGCAAGAAAATGAAAAAGGTTTTTGTCAAGGACAGGGAGGTTGCGGATTATTTGGGAAAAGGGAGCGACCTGTTCGCGAAGTTCGTCTGGAAATCCGACAGGATTTTTCCCGGCGAGGAGGCCGCGGTAATGCGCGGCGGGGAAATTCTTTCGGTAGGGCGCGCGCTCCTGAACTGGAAGGAGATGAAGGGGTTTAAAAAGGGAATAGCAGTGAAATCGCGCTCGAGCATCGATGCGAATCATTTGCGGATACTCTGATTAAAATATTACACACAAGCAACTTTAACAGGCGTGCCTTTTTTTTGCAATTCAAGTCGTAATGTAAAACATTATTAACAGGCTCTGCAATAATTCTCTTGATAATATGAAAACAAAAGCAATCTCAACGATAGTCTCGTATGTGCTGGTTGCGGGAATCTCGATAGCGGCGGTGGCGATAGTGCTCGCGATAGGGCTTCCCGCGATAGACAGGGCAAAGGACGCGGCGCTGATAAGCGAGGCAAAGAACATAATGCAGCAGATTGACGCGAACGCGAGGCAGGTGCTTTTCGAGGGCTCGGGCTCGCAGCGCGTCTTTTCGATAAGCAGCACCGGCGGCGACTATTTTTCCGACGCAAGCGCGGACAGGATTCTGTTCAAGCTGAATTCGATTTCCGGAGTCATCGACCCGGGCACGCGCAGGACGGAGGGCAATCTCCTGATAAGCGCGGGAACTGATGTGAAGGCATCGGAATATGACGCGAATTCCGACGGCGCCAACGAGCTCGTTCTCGAGAATTCCAGAATTCTTTTTGCTGTGAAAAAAAGCGGCAATACATCGAATTACGCGGTTATAAACAACTCCCAACTTGTGAAACTCATAGAATTGAAGGACAACGCACTGAACATCACTCCCTCAGACTCGAGCACCATCGTGGACAACAGCCCGCTCAGCGCCAACGGCACAGGATACACGCAGCTAACGCAGGCAGGCGACCTGCTCAGGGAAGCCTCGATAAAGGCTTACATCCAGAGCGATTCAGGCGCGAACTACGAAATCTGGTACACGCTGCGCAGCAACGCTGACTTCGTGCTGGAGCAGGTGAGGAATGTGGTTTACAGGTAACATTACGAATCATCATTATAAACCAATTACATGAACGCAGTCGGGCCGCTTGCATGCAATGCTCTGCGCAATATAAGTTCAATCTGAATGATAATGAGGTTGGTATTGATGTCAAACAAATCCATCGGAATCAGGAAGGAGTGGTCGCTGAAGAACAAGCTTGAAGCCGAAGGCTATCTCGTGATGCGCTCGAGCGCGAGCAGGACCGGCATCGACATCCTTGCAGGAAAGCCCGCTGAAGCTGGGCGCGATTTTCTCGCGTTCCAGGTGCAGACTTCCGAATACATTTATCCGGAAAAGGTCGCGGACTTGGAGAGATATGCGCGGGCTTTCGGCGCGCAACCTTTCATCGCTCTCTTGAGGAAGAAATGGCATTTCATAAAACCGGAGGAGCTGGAAAAAAACGGAAAGATGTGGAAGATTGTTTTGAAAGAAGAGAGCAATACGGCTTGATTTTGATACAAATCAGCTGGGGACGCTGTTTTCGCGGACAACCATATCAGCGTGTCTGTCAATTCAATCTTAATGATAATTCGAATCGCTCTGTAGAAATCCTGCGATACAATTCAAGTCATAATAACTGATAACGCTGTTATGATAACTCACATAGAATGTGAGAGATAAAAATGTGAAAATTGCGAACAAAACACATCGCAAAATCACAAAAATCCAAAACCCCCATAAACTGTTTCAAATTGCCTGAATTCTTGAAAAGATAAACCTTAAATATTTGCGGAAACATATATGTGACAGGTGTACGGATGAAAATGTCAGTAAAAACCGGAAAAGAGATTCAAAAGGTAATCAGCCTGCTCCGCAGCGAGGGGCAGATACATGTACGCGGCATTTCCCGTGCTTTGGGCATTCATCCCATGAAGGTTTCAAGACTTATCAACGACTATTTGTCGCCTTTTTTGGAAATAAACGAAATAAACGAGTTCGGATTGAAAGCAAAGCTTGTAAAACTCCGTGAGGATAGGAAAAACATAACCGCAGAGGATGTTTTTAGATATAAAGAATTAAGAAAAAAAATAAAAGGCGGCAAAAATATTTGATGCGAAAAAACTTATTTAATAGTATATTTTAATGAAATAATTAATAAAATAAGTTATTTTAAATATATATTTTATAAAAAGATTTTTATATAAATAATACTTACTTTAAAGCGTTATTAGAAACTATTTATGCTTGATAAGACTCTGAACATTTTTAAAAACTATACTGGAAAATATTTAGTCAAAAATACTTGTAAATCAAATAAACTCTATTTTGTCAGTTATTATCTCAATATTGCCTCTATATTCGTTTATTTTTCCAATAATTCTAATCTGAATGCCTTTTTTGAATCTGGCAGTGTTAATGTTATCAGCATCATTTTTAAACAAAACTGCTGTTATATTGCCTGTTTTATCTCCTATTTTTAGAAAATAGTTTCCATTTGATTCTGAAAACGATGAAACAATTGCAAAAACTTCTATATATTTTCCGATAGATGATTTGCCTATTTCTCCTATTTCTATTTTTTCCGCCTCCAAACCCTGCGCAAATACAAAAAGCAGTATTATTCCTATTATGGATATTAATAAGGATATTTTCAGCAAGATTTCATCCTTCATGATATACACCTTTTAAATAAACGAGTTCACTTTTGATTCACGCGTGAAGGAAAAGTGAAGGTGAAACAAGTGAAGTGAAGATGTGAATCGTCTTCTATGATAAGTGAACAAAAAGTGAAGATACGGCGTGAAGCAAAATAAAAAAGTGAATGAAAAGTGAACATAAAGATGAAATAATATAAGTATTATTTTTCACCTTAATTTCACGCAGTACAGTTCTTCATAAAGAGGGCAGGTTCTGCTTAAGGTTGACTTCATAATTTTTATTTCATTTACTTTCATTTTTCCTATTTCCTTTTTTTCCAAAGCTTCCATCAACTTCAGCAGTCCAGACTTGTTTCTGCCGCCGGGGCGCACGCGCGCAAGCGTCAGGTGCGGGACATGAGTCCTGTCTTTTTCATATCCGATTTTTGAAAGTTCCTCGTCAATGTCTTTTATCAGGCTTTCAAATTCCCCGAAACCCTCCCCTACCGAAAGCCAGATCGCGCGCGCATAATCCTTGCTCGGGAACGCGGAAACGCCGGAGATGGCGATATCAAAAGGCTTGCGGTCCCCGCACGCCTTCTCAAGAGCGTTTTTTATCTTCGTCATTTTTTCCTCGTTCGCTTCGCCGAGAAATTTCACGGTGAAGTGCAGATTTTCTTTTTCAACAAGCTTCGCGTCAACTCCGGCTTTCCTGATTTCGTCCTGAACTTTCGCAACCCTTTCCTTCAATTCTTCCGCGGCAGGGACGGCGACAAAGAGGCGCATAAAAGGAATTTGGCAAAGGGGGATAAAAAGGTTTCATAAATGCATAAAATTCTCTGCAGAAATCCTCATTAAGGAATCAGCAGCATTAACAGGAACGCCGATTAAAGCTTCTGCGTTAGCGGCTCAAAATGATTGACGCATACTTCGTATGCGTCCAGCGGAGAAGCCGTTCTGATTGTTGCCGAAAGGCAACTTTGAAAACGGGTATACCGTTTTCAATTATGGAAATGAATCCATATCGCGGGATTTCCACAGAGCGTGCATAAAACTTACCGCTTTGCAACATTTTATTAATAATATATTTCATAAAATATACTTCAAAAAATATAATATCACAAGCAATAAAACTTTATATATGACATCCGAGAAAATCAGTTTGCTTAAACATTTTTTCTCGGAAGCGCAGGACTAGCGACCATCAATCAGTGCCGCATGCAGCGTGATGCTTATGAAGGACTCTCGTACTCTTGCGAAGGGCTCGCCAGCCAAAAAACTGGTTGACGCGAAAACCGTCGAAGATTTCTATACAAAGGACAAGAGAACCATAGATTTCTGGTTTGCAAAAATGATAAAATATTCAAAGGAAAACGTTATTAATTCTTGCCTTCATTGCGGGTTGGACAAAAAAACAGCTGAGGAAATATCTTCCGAAGTAGACACTTATGTCGATAACAGAATGCGGATGTCGGAGGTAAGACCCCTGATTTTTGCAATATTGCAGAGGAAAAATCCCGCGGCTGCAAAAAAGTTCTTTAAATGCGGCGAGATTTATGTCAGGACTTCGGGGCAAAGATTTGAAGAATTTAAGAGGGAAAAGATAGCGTCCTCGCTCGCGAAAGAAACGAGGATACAGCGGCAGGATGCCGACAGAATAGCGTTCGAGGTGGAAAAGTTCATCCGCGCCTCGAACCTTGACTACGTCTCATCGCCGCTCCTGCGCGAGATGGTGAACGCAAGGCTTATCGAGAACGGCCTCGAGGACGCGCGCTCGGATTACACGCGAATAGGGATGCCTGTCTTTGACATCACGGAGCTGATAAACATAGGCTCGAACGAGAACGCGAATCTCCAGTACAACCCGGAGACCATGCACAAGCTCATCGCGGACAATGTGCTCAAGGAGTATGCGCTCATGAAGGCGATACCGAGGCACGCCACGGACGCGCACCTTCACGGGCTGATACATATCCATGATTTGGATTACTTCGTTTTGCGTCCTTTCTGCCTGGACGCGGAAGAGAAGGTGCTTATAGAGGACGGCGCAACAAAGCTTGTCAAAATCGGCGAGCTGGCGGATTCCATTCTGGAAAAAAACAGCTTTCTGAAAGACGGGAATGAGATATCCTTCAGTCCGGGAATAAATGTTTACGCGTTCAATCCTGTAAATTATACAGTCGGTAAAGTTCCGCTGACCGCGGTGAGCAGAAGGAAATACAACGGCAGGATGCTTGAGATAAAAACAAGATTCACGAAAAGGAAACTCAAGCTGACGCCCGACCACATACTTTTTGTCTGGGAGAACGGAATAAAAGAAAAAAAGGCGGGCGAAATCAGGAAAGGGGACAGGCTCTTGCTGCCGAAAAAAATCAGGGTGGAAAAGCCGGTTTCCGAAATAAATCTTATTGAAGAACTCATAAAAAACCTGCCTCCGGAAGAGCTGAAAAAAATATTTGTGCACAACCTTTCCTCCTACAAGGAGTTTTTGCGCGGCTTGTGCAGGCAGACGCAGGAAAAAATATACCGGAAAGTCAGCCTTGCCTGCGACCCTTACAAAAATCCCATACCCCTCAGCGACTTCAAAGTCCTTTACCAGAATTTCGGGGCGCCGCGCAGAATACTGAAGGATATAACGCTGCTTGTCCCGGGCTCGCAAAACCAGATTCCTGCAATGCTTCCCTTTTCGGACAAGCTTGCAAGATTGCTGGGGTATTTCGTTTCCGAAGGGAATTATGATGTTTCCGAAGGAAGCTACAATCTTGTCCTGACCGCGTTTGACAAGGAGATGCAGGAGGAAATGAAGGCATGCATCAGCGAATTCTCAACATATTGCACATACAACGATGAGAAGAAACAATTTTATTTCGGGGGAAAACTGCTTTATCTGATTTTCAGGCATGTGTTCAGGATAAACGCGGGCGCGAGAAACAAGAACATCCCCGCGTTTCTTTTTGATGCTTCGGAAGAAATAATATGCGAGTTCCTTAAAGGGTATTTGAGCGGCGACGGGGGAATAAACAAGTCCGAGAAATCATTGTTCAGAATACAGGCAAGCACAACATCAAAAACGCTTGCTGAAGGTCTGGCATATTTGTTTTCAAGAACAGGCATTCTGCCTTCCTTAAGCGTCTACCAAAATATCTGCAGTATAGGCTTCGGCGGAAAGGAGCAGATAAAGGAGTTTGCGGAAAAAATAAATTTCATTCAGTCAGGCAGACGGAAGGAAGTGGAGAATTATCTGAAAAATATAAAAAACAAGGGCTCCGGCAGCAAAATGGACAGGCATATCCTCGAAGACTTGTTTTTTGAGGAGGTTAGCAGCGTTTCTGAAACCATTCCTTCTTCGGATTATGTCTATGATTTGAGCGTTGACTCTCATCACAATTTTGTTTCCGGAACTTTCGGGCCGGTTCTGGTTCACAACTGTTTTTCCCACGATCTTCGTTTCTTCCTGAAAAAAGGATATTACGCTGACGGCCAGGGAATCCACACGGCCGCGGCAGGGCCCGCGAAGCACGCGGAGGTCGCGATACTTCACGCCGCAAAGATTTTGGCGAGCGCGCAGACGAATTTCGGCGGAGGCCAGGGCTTCAACTGGTTCAATATTTTCCTCGCGCCTTTCATGCGCGGCTTCGACTTCAAGAAGATGAAGCAGATGGCGCAGATGTTCCTTTTCGAGATGTCGCAGATGTATGTGGCTCGCGGCGGGCAGGTCGTGTTTTCCTCGATAAACCTTGAGCCTTCCGTGCCGAAAACGCTCGAGAACATTCCAGCGGTCCTTCCCGGAGGGCTTGTGAACGGAGACACTTACGGAAGCTATGAAAAAGAGGCGAACCAGCTCTTCCGAGCCTTCATCGAGGTGTATACGCAGGGCGACGCGGTTGGAAAGCCCTTCAACTTCCCGAAATGCGAGATCAAGGTCACTACAAAAGATTTTGAAAAGCATCGCGAGGAAATGGAGGCTGTCTCCGCGCTCGCCTCGAAATTCGGGACTCCGTATTATTTCGTGCAGCAGGACTACATGCCGGAATACGCGTGTTACCAGTCCTTGCCTTATGACGAAAAAGTTTTTGTTGTCATTAACGATGAGCTGAGAACCGTCAAGATTGGAGAGTATGTTGAAGGATTGATGCGGAAGCAAGGCATGGAGAAGGGAAAAGGTTTGGAAGGGGAAGTCGAGGTTTCCGAAGGCACAGATTTTGCGATTTCTTTCAATCCGGAAACGCTGGAACTGGAGAAAAGAAGGATAGGAAAAGTGATGAGGCACAAGACGAAAGAAAATATTTTCAGGTTTGTCCTCGACACGAACCGCAGCGTTTCCGCGACAGCGAAGCACAAGATTCATGTATTGCGCGGCGGAGCGATAAGGGAAGTCCGCGCCGAAGAGATAAGGAAGGGGGATTATCTTGTAGGCTTGAAAAATCTTGGCTTGGATTTTGTGTTCAATGATGAAGTGGAATTCAAAACCCGCAAAATGAAAATTGACGCTGATTTTGCGAGACTGCTCGGATATTTCGCGAGCGAAGGATATTTGCATATCGCCAACAGGAAGAACCGCGCGAACAAAATATGCTTCTCTTTCGCACAGAAACCGAAGGTTTCTGGCGGAGCCGGAAACGAAGTTTCCGTGCCCCATCGGGAGGAAAAAGAATTCATAGAGGATGTCGAGAAAATATTGAAAGAAACATTCGGGCTGAATCCGAAACGCGATGTTTCCGAAAAGAATAATACTATAACGGTTTATGTTCATGACAAGTCTCTCGCGGAATTATTCGCAAGCCTGAAAACCGGCTTTGACGCGCACAGCAAGAGGGTTCCGGAAAAATTGCTTTCAGCGCCGCGCGGGATAATAAGTGAGTTCCTGCTCGGCCTATTCCGCGGCGACGGCTACTTCAAGAGCGCGGACAAAAGGAAGATTGACTTGCATTTGTGCAACAGTGAATTGATAGAGGATGTTTTCGCGCTCTCGCTGCGCATTGGAATTCCGATGGACATGTTCGATGGAAGAGAATCATTCTCGCTGCGGCTGACGAGCAACAAGAGGATAAATCATTTCCTGGAATGCGTGCCTTTCGCGGCTTTGCCGAAAACCGACGGCGGCTTGGCAAGGGAGTTTGATTTCTACGATAGGATTCCCTCGCAGCCGTTCGGCATAACGCGCGATAACCTGAAAGCGGGATATTGGAACCGCGCGCAAATCGGAAAGAGAATTACGCTTGATAGGCTTGAACTTGATGATAATTTGATATCGAAGTTTGCAGAGAGTGATTTGCACCTGTTCAAGGTAAAGGAAATAGAGGAAGTAAAGAGCGAATATGTTTACGATTTTGTTGATGTTGACAAGCATCACAATTTTGCGAACGCGAACGGAATCTTCTCCTCAAACTGCTGCGCCTACCTGATGCAATTGAGCGACCAGAACACGCAGGACGACCTTTACAACGGGACAACGCGCGGCGGCGCGCTGCAGGTTGTCACGATAAACCTTCCACGCATAGCATACGAGGCCGAGGGAAACGACGCGAAACTTTTCGAGCTCTTGCGCGGAAGAATGAATCTTGCAAAGGATGTCCTTCTCGTGAAGCAGAAAATAATAAAACAAAGATTGCAGCAGGGAATTCTGCCGTTCCTTTCGCAGCCCATCGACGAAAAGGGAAGCCCTTATCTTAATGTGGAAGGGCAAAGCCTTGAAATCGGGATGGTCGGCTTGAACGAGATGTTGAAGGTTCACACGGGAAAGGAGCTGCACGAGGGCGAGGATTCATGGAAATTCGGGCTGAAAGTCATAAAAGCGATGACCGACATAGCAAAGGAATTTTCCGCAGAAACGGGCGCGAGATTCGTGACCTCGCGCACGCCCGCAGAGTCCTGCTCCTACAGACTCGCGTCCATAGATTTGAAGGAGATGAACGGGAAAGCCGCAGTCCAAGGGGACCGCGCGAAGAAGGCTGTTTATTACACGAACGGCAACCATGTGCGGCCTTCCGCGGACATCCCGCTTTTCGACAGGATAAGAATAGAATCCAGCTTCTGCCCGATATTGATGGGAGGCACCATGACCCATGTCTGGCTTGGCGAATCCAATCCTGATTCCGCGGCGCTTACCAGCCTGACGGAGCGCATCGTTAAGAAAACACTGACTGGATATTACGCCTACACGAAAGACCTCACAGTCTGCAAGTCCTGCAAGTTCGTCGCGCCGAACCTGCTGAAAGCCTGCCCGCACTGCAGCTCCAAGGAAGTGGACTGGTACTCGCGGATAACGGGCTACTATCAGAAGGTCTCCGGTTGGAACGCGGGAAAACTGCAGGAGCTTCACGACAGGAGAAGGTACGGAATAAGCTCGTGAATGAGCGTTTCTTTCTCGAAAGAAAACCTCAAGGAAAAGAAAGGGATGTTGCTTTAAAATATTATACACAAAAATCAAAAAATAATTATGTGAATTATATGAAACTTTTCAAAAGTGGTGGATTCAAAACAATAAAGCGTCCTGAAAGAATAGGCAAGCCTTGTTCAAAAGAGGAAGCAAGGTGGAATATGTTCACGATGAATACGGAAAAATAAAAGGCGAAGTGCGCGATGCTTTCATCTACTCTGTCTCGGAAAATGTTGTTTATTATACTGTTGACTTTCCAGATGAGAAACTGACAGTCTCAAGCGTGCCTGAATATGAATTAAAAGGAATTTAGGTGATAAGATGGAAATGGTGGAACCTGAAGGATTTATTTTGTATGCTCTTTGCGAATTAAGCAGGAGAGGCAAGACTTGGGTGAATAAGAAATTGATTTACAAATTTGCGGATAATTTTTACACCAGTTATAATG
>DAIDAN010000150.1 GCA_027310605.1 Candidatus Aenigmatarchaeota archaeon
GGAAGCTTCATTGCTTTGGCGACTGGGCAAAGCAGCCCAAAGAATGGTTTCAAAGCCTGCCTTCAAAGAACTAATGGAGGGCGACGACTATGGACGACTTACAGAACCAAGGCGGGCTTGACGACCTAGAGTATTTCGCCGGCGAGGCAGAGCCAGCCGCAGAGGAAGACGAATTTGAGCAGCTACCGCCCCAAGACGAGCAAGAGGAAATGCAGCCGCCAGAGCCAGAACCCGAAGAATGGGAAGAGATAAAGCGGCAGCACGAAGCGGAGAAAGCAAAGACCCGTTCCGTGCATTACCAGCCTTTGGACTGGAAGAAATACGACAAATTTCTCAACATGAACGAGAAGAAGGTGAACGACCTTCTAACCGCTCTAACGGCGAAAGGCTACACAGCCCTAACCAAGAAGAACTACAGCCAATGGAAGGACATTCTAGGCGACACGACCTATGAAGACCTGATGGAAGCAAGAACGACATTGCTTCCCGAACACATAGACCTCATCAACCTGAATTTGAG
>DAIDAN010000151.1 GCA_027310605.1 Candidatus Aenigmatarchaeota archaeon
GTTTTTCTTTTCCGCAAGCCCTTTTCTTTTTGAAAAGAAAAGGGCTTATCGAACCAGGCTCTCTACCGTGTGAGGGTAGCGTCCTGCCGATAGACTATAGACCCAGATTATTTTCGCGCATCAAGCTTATTAAGAAAATGGTGGGGCGGGCGTGATTTTCCTTTATAGAGGCTATATGCCTCTTTTTGCTTGAGGTTTTTCTCGCGAGAAAAACCTCATTTGAACACGCGACATCACGGTATCTCTCGCATGCAAAAAGATTCCGAACTTGCGCTTTCTGAATGCTCGACTTCAGCCGTGCGCTCTCCCGATCTGAGCTTGCGGTAACATAATACCGCCCCTCCGGCCCCACATTGTATGTGAAATTTTGTTTTAAATATTTGTAGATGGCGCCTGGGGCAGGATTTCCGTTTTCTCGAATGCATACCTTTCTTGAAAGTTCTTTTGATTAACCTTTTCTTTCAAGAGGCACAAAAACGCGAAAACGTTTTTGGCTCCGCCGAAAATCCCGCGGGATTTT
>DAIDAN010000152.1 GCA_027310605.1 Candidatus Aenigmatarchaeota archaeon
ATTCCAACATTGCCTTTCACGCAAGCTATGAGCTTGGCTTTATCATTATCTATATTGTACTGAGCTATACATGCGTCAATCTTTCCTGCAGCATCATCTCCTGCATTTTTAATTTTATTATCTTTAAAGAATTCACCACCTGCATCAGTTGTAGCCTTGATGTTTGCCTTTACGCAGTTTGCATATCCAACAGGATCGTTAGGAAATGCTTTGCCACACTCAATCTCAGCTTTGGTAAGAATGTTGTTGAGCAGTTGACCAACTTCCTGTTTAGTATAATCTTTGCCATATATTTTTATAAGTGTGTTTGTAACCAGATAAATTCCAACAATTATGCCTACAACTATGATTATGGCAAGTATTACAATGGCTATCTCTACTAATTGAGCTAATAAAGGAAAACCAGGAGACAACACCATGCCTGCCTGAAGTGTTGAAAGCGATTTTACGTACACCCTGATGAATACGTATCCTCCATCTGTAAATACCTTTGTGCCAACATATTCATAGTCAGTAAT
>DAIDAN010000153.1 GCA_027310605.1 Candidatus Aenigmatarchaeota archaeon
CATCCGAGGATATAGAATCAATGCTTGACATTCCTGTTGTCGCGACCGTGCCGGAAGACGCAGCGGTTTCGCAGTCCATATCAGCGAAAACCCCGATAGTGCATTACAGCCCGAGAAGCAGGGCAGCGCGCGAGTTCAAGAGGCTGGCTGCGAGACTTGTCAGCGAGAGCTATTCGGAGCCGCGCGAGAAAACTTTCTTCGAGAAGTTCTTCGGCTGGCTGGGATAATAATTACAAATCATTTCATATACGCCGATAACGGCAGTGCAACAAAACGCTTTAACGGCCGTTCTTATTATTGTAACTGATTCCATATTGTTTTTTGCGAACTCAATCGATAATGAAAGGCGGTTCTGTTTTTATAAACTCGAGCAGTAATGGAAAAGCTGTTCTGGTTTTTGTAATTCAAATTATATTGATTTCAATCCGTAATGTGATTTAAATTCTTCGCAAACCGATGATTCTTATGGAAGAAATTCTCATACCGCGCGACAGGATAGGCGTGTTCAACGGGAGCG
>DAIDAN010000154.1 GCA_027310605.1 Candidatus Aenigmatarchaeota archaeon
GCATGGAACATTCCAAAATCAACTATTCTCTCTTTATCAATTATTCCCGATGGGACGTTATAACTTCCCACTGCAGACAGATGACCAATTGGATGTATCCCGAACATGCTTGAAATAATAACCTCGTGTGGTTGGATTTTGATTTTTTGAATCGAAACTGGTTTTGCTTCGTTTGCTCTGAATTCTGTATCTTCGTTTGATACGACAAGATGCAATTTCAGCGAATCCCCCGTTTTATATTCAAATTCTGTCCTAGTTATTTCTTCAGTTTCATAGAATATTCCTTCATCTAACATTTTACCTGCTCTTTCATGTAAGAGTACTGGCATAATTTACTTCCTCCCTTAATTTTCATTTCCGAATAAACAGGTTACTTGCTTTGAGCGGCAATTATCCCGTCTACCAGCATTACACAAATTTGTAACAACCTGCTATATAAAAGCATCTTTTTGTGGTTCGTCGATTGGATAAGCCAGAAAAACAATATCTTTAGTCTTATTTTACCGCAACATGGAAC
>DAIDAN010000155.1 GCA_027310605.1 Candidatus Aenigmatarchaeota archaeon
TCCTGATGCCGGACGGCTACAGCAACCAGAGTTTTGTCTTCGGCAATCTCATAGTGATAAGGGTTTACATCTCCGGCGGCTTCAATGACTTGGTTATGGTTTCGAGCGCCAATCTCACGGGAAGGCTTCCGCAGAATGCAGGATTCAGCCAGCTTACCTTTGAGATGCTCCAGAACGGGACAGTGAAGATTGGATAAATTTTCTGCCGCAAAAAATCTTTTTATGCAGGCGCGGCAAAATCAGGTTATGCGCAAAAGAAAAGCGCAGGCCGCGCTCGAGTACATGATGATTATCGGGCTGGTTCTGATAATCCTGACCCCGATAGTGAGCAGCGTCTACCAGCAGATTTCCGTGATTTCGCGAAGCAGGCAGGCTAAGATTGCTGCAACGCAGATTTCCGAGACCGCGGACAACCTTTATGCGCAGGGTCCGGGCGCGAAGTCCACGATAAACGTCCTGATGCCGGACGGCTACAGCAACCAGAGTTTTGTCTTCGGCAATCTCATAGTGATAAGGG
>DAIDAN010000156.1 GCA_027310605.1 Candidatus Aenigmatarchaeota archaeon
TGTTAATTCTGTTTTATTGACTGAAGATTTTGGAATGAAATACTTCGATAACAGATACAGCAGATTCTATGACGGCAATATATTTTCCTTTTTTCAAACAGAAAAAACAATTCCCGATGCGGAGGTTGCGGCTGTTAAAACAAAAAACTTCAGGGATTATCTTTTGCGGACAAAGAGCGGTCTTAATAAGGAAGAAGTTAAAGATGGCATAAAAAACGGTAGCTCCGTAATTTGGGGTTTCTTTTCTCCGAAGCAGGAGCTGGAATTTATTGACATGATTTCCAATATCGAGATTATGCCTTCCAAAGAGCTTCTGGAAAACTTGGTCAGACACAAGGATGTTGCGGACGGCTTGTTCAGATGAGCTTTTAAGTCTTGTTTTCAATTGGCGCCGTCGGCAGGATTTTTCCTGCTGTGTTTCGATTGCAGAGCCGTTTGTTTTTCTTTCTTCCCCTTAAGGGCTTCTTTCTTTTAGCGAAGGACTTGAAAAAGAAAGAAGGGCTTACCTGCGTGTGCT
>DAIDAN010000157.1 GCA_027310605.1 Candidatus Aenigmatarchaeota archaeon
GTATTTCAGGAGCTTCAGGATTTATGGGGTATATTTTTCCTGAAAAGCTCCTTTTGATGCTCTCAAGGATGGCATAGCCTATTTTTCCCGGCGTCCGGCTGGCGCCTATGACTGCAACGCTTTTCGGCTCGAACAGGACATCAAGCGACGGCATAAAAAATCACTCTCATAAGCAGTTCGCTTTCCCGTATTGTGAAAACGGGGATATAAGCTTTCGCGATAAGGGCACCAGCGATGCCCTTATCAACCCTGTGCAACCGCAATATGCGAACCGTTAAGTATAAATACTACTTATGAGTAATATAGAATATGACAATAGAACAAGATTATGATAAGCAAGTAAGAAAGGAATTGTTAATTTATCCGTTCGAAGAAGATACGACGAAAATCGCAGGATGGCATTATAAGGCATTTAAGCAGTTGGAAGAATCCGCTGCAAAAAACAATTTTAAGAAACTTTTAATAGACCGTCATTCCGCCGTTTCTTCTCATCGGAACAGTGTTTACATTAGACC
>DAIDAN010000158.1 GCA_027310605.1 Candidatus Aenigmatarchaeota archaeon
GGTCTCGCGGCGGGAGACACTCCCCTTGTATCTGCAACGCCACCCCATATCGATTTTCTAAACTCTCCCAAATTATCCCTACATTTGACAGCATCATCTATAATTTTTTTCATCGTTTCGGTTGTAATGGATTCATTTGGTTCAACAGTGAACAGTTCTAATAACTCACCAATACACAAATGTGATTTGTCATCATCTTTTATACTATATTTGATTCTTGCATATCCAATCGGTTTGTCATTTTCCATTATTAATAATATATAGTATGGATATTTAATATTCGAGTCATCATGATCATATTTTGGATTAAGTGATTTCACAATTTCAATATCCCTATCGACCGCATATTTGAATGTATATTCATTTTTAATAGTGCTACCAAAGTCGCTTTCTAATACTTCATCGAGCAATGACAATTCAGATTCTGTTTCATCTTCATCGGATCCGTATGCATAATGGCCAATTCCATGCGTATATCCATTAAGAATATGTATAGGCACGTCTGTATCAGC
>DAIDAN010000159.1 GCA_027310605.1 Candidatus Aenigmatarchaeota archaeon
GCAAATATATTGCAAACAGAAAGTTATAAAAGTGCGGGAAAGCGCGATACGAATCAGTTTGCAGATACGCCGTTAACAGCATTTTCCTTAAATGCTTAACAGCCGTTTTGAATTTTGTGAAATCAATGTTTATCTTATCCTCTTCCTGAACTCGCGGATTATGTTTTCATATCCGTCGCGCTGAACGATTTGCCAGGCGCGGGCGTAAAATGGAGAATAATTCAGCATGTTTATGTGTTTCTCCATTCTCTCTTTATCAAAGAATTTTTCGAAAATATGAGCGTGAATGGCCAGAATCGGAATATGCAGTCTTGTTTTTTCGTTTTCATTTTCATATTTTCTTTCAAAATAATTCCATACATCTCTTGTTCGTTTCCTGTTATCTTCGAGAATTATGTGTATCAATTCGTGCGTCAAGAAATCAATAAAGTCAGAATCATTCCTGAAAGTATGCATTGTTAAAGGATCGCTCATCGTCAAGCCTATATAAACAATATAACACTTGATATAT
>DAIDAN010000015.1 GCA_027310605.1 Candidatus Aenigmatarchaeota archaeon
CTTACATTCTGCGCTGTCGTATAGGCTGTTCCAGCAGTTACTGCAGGATGCGTATTTTCTGTAATCGTTGATTGAGCTGATGATGTTGTTGAATCATTACCCGAGACTATGGTTATAACCGCGTTCGCAGAAACGGAATTAAGCAAAAAGAACAGCGCAGCCAGAAAGAAGAGGGCGGCTTTCATATCAATCACTCATAATTAATGCGAGCTTGCGGGCATTTATTTGAAAATCGCAAGCCCGGCATATTTTTCAATAATTTAAATACTCCTGTCAGTAATTATTATCGGTGAAGTTTGTGGCTGAAATAGTTGTCAAGGTTCCCGAAGACATTGAAAAGGCAATCAGGGAGCACAAGCTGATGGACTGGTCGAAGATAGCTGCGGACGCGCTGAGGCAGAGGATAGCGCAGCTGGAGTTGCTTGAGGCGATCGCGTCGGAAAGCAAGCTAACGGAAGAGGATGCGCTGGAACTGGGCAGGAAAATAAACAAGTCCTTATGGGAAAACTGGTACAGGAAGCTGGCATAGGTGTCTGCAATGGAACTTGTAGTGGACACGAATGTGCTCATATCCGCGCTCGTCAAGCCTTCCAATTCAAGGATTTTGTTATGCCATCCCAGAATTATTCTTTTCGCGCCGGAGCACTTGTTGGAAGAGATAGAAAGGAACAAGGGAGCTATCCTGAAGAAATCAAAAATATCCGAATCAAGATTCAGGGAGCTTCTTGCATCATTGCTGTCAAACATTTCCCTCGTCAAAGCCGACGAGTTCAGGGGTTTCCTGAAGCAGGCGCTGAAGATAGCGCAGCATCCGGAAGACTCCCCGTTTCTCGCGCTTGCCTTGGCATATAATATTCCCGTGTGGTCGAACGACAAGGGCTTCAAGCGACAACCGGCTGTCAAGGTTTTTTCAACAAGAGAGCTGATAGAATTCCTGCGGAGGACTGCTCCGTGAATTCTTTCCATTCCAGCGACGCCTGCGGCAAGAAGAACGAGGAGGAAGAGGGCGGCTTTCATACGCACAATATCGGAATGCCCGAATAAAAGGATTTTTTCCGCGAAGGCGAGGAAAGCTTAAATATCGCCTGATATGAAAATATATCATATGCTACAAAATTATACCACCTATCGTATCCTGCGCCTGTTCTTCGACTGCCCCATGAAGCGCTTCCAGCTCAGGGAGATTTGCAGGATGCTCGGGATGGGAATGCCTTCGGTAAGGAATCATGTGAAAAAGCTTGCGAGCCTTGGCTTCGTGAGGAAGGAGAAAAAAGGCGTTTATGAAAGCTATGTTTCCTCAAGAAACGACATTTTCAGGCTGTACAAGAGGAATGACATCCTCCTGCGGATTCACGAGTGCGGTCTCATAAACTCGCTGACCGAGAAGTTCGCGCCTGATGCCATAGTCCTGTTCGGCTCCGCTTCGAGAGGCGACGATATAGAGACCAGCGATATTGACCTTTTTCTGATAGCGAAAGAAAAGGAAATTGATGCAAAAAAGTTTGAAAGAAAACTTAACAGAAAGATTGCCCTCTATTTTGAGGAAAAAATCCCGAATGTTCCAAAAGAATTATTGAACAACATAATAAACGGCATCGTGGTTTATGGTTATCTTAAGGTGTTCTGATATAAGCTGCGCTCAAGCAGCTATATTGTTCGCTTGTTAAAGGTGTTTTGATGAAATTATGGGAAGAATCGCAGGATGAGGTCAGGAAAGTCAGGATGGACAGGGAAATGGCAAAATCCCTCCTCAAGATGATTGAGACGAGAATGCGTGTCTTGGAGATTATGAACAGAAAAGAATTCGCATCGCTCGTAGTTGAGAGCTACTACGAAATCATCAAGGAAGCCATAACAGCGCTGATGGCTATTGACGGCTACAAGACGCTAAGCCATGAGGTTTTGATAGGGTATCTTAAGGAGTTCTTTCCGGAGTTCACCGAACACGAAATAGCGCTTGTTGATGAATTCAGGAAGATGAGGAACAATATCGCATACAAGGGATTTTTTATTTCTCCCGATTTTGTTGAAAGAAACGAGGCTGGAATAAAGGGGATAACTCTAAAGCTTTTGCAGATACTTAAAGAAAAAATTGGGTGAATCTTAGGAAGAACAGCGCGGCAAGGAGGAAGAGGGCGGCTTTCATATCCCAATTATCGAAGAACTCGAATAAAAGGATTTTACAATACGGATTGGGACGAGCGCGGGCTTGTTGAAGAAAGCGGCTTTAAAGTTCGTTCTGATTTGCACGGAAACTGAAAGTTTCCGGCATGCCGAAAAGCTCCGCTTTTCGTGCATTTTTGAGTTCATTCCATACCGATTCAAGGAAAGCTTAAATAGTTCAAGCGAATATCATATTTTAGGGTTGGAGCCTTAGTGGAACCGTCCCAAAGGGACGTAACCTGTAAGGCGTCGAAGACTCACCTGTCTGTCGCAAGACAGGCTTTTCTTTTTTCGTTCTACCAATACGAATATATTAGGGATCGATTTGCATAGACGCTGATAACAGCACTTCGATTAAAACATCTTTACGGCCGTTCTATTTTTATGAAATCAGGTCATAATGTCAATCCGATCCATATCGTAATTACAGCCTGTTGAATATTATTTTCTTGTCCAGCCCTTCCCTATAATAGCCGAACAATCCCAGCACAATGTCCGCTATCTGCACGCCTCTCGAATTGCCGCTTTGCACCGGCAGCGCGAGAAATTCCATTATGCCGCAGTCCTGCTTGATTGTGGCGCGATATGCGTTCTTCGTTTTTCTTATCGTGACATTTCCGCCGGCAAGCCTGAATGTTATCTGTCTCAGAAAGTTTTCAAGAAACCTTTCAGTTCCCTTCTCTCCAAGCCCCCCGACAAAGTAATCATCATCGCATTCTATCTTGACAAAGCCTGTCTTTCCTCTCAGATGCCGCTCCAAATGGTACGCTATCCTATTCGGAACACCAACGGTGTAAAATTTCTTTTTGGAAACATCCCTTTGTCTTGGATGCTCAAACACGAAAAGCTTGACTTTGTGCTTTCCAATCACCTCCGCAACCGGCGCTTTGGAAGGGTTGCGGACGCTTCTCGTCATTTTTCTCCAATGAAGCGTTCCCCGCCTTCCGTATTTTTCGAATACCCTGCTCATTTCCCGATACAACGAATCTATTTCATTCTGAAAGCCGAGCACAACGCAAGAGTATGTCTTGTTCTCGGAAGTGTCTATGGCGAGCGTTAGCTGCATAAGTTACACCATGTAAATATTGATTGTTATATTGTCCTATGCAATATCAGAATACACAACAATATCGGAAAGCCGGAATAAAAGGATTTTTTCTGCGGAGAGAGGAAAGCTTAAATAGTGAGGATGTGCAATAGCTTTATTGACCTACGGATACTCGTGTGATGCGAGGGCCCGTAGGTATGAAACATTTTTCGCTGTTTCTTTCTCTGATATATTTGCGATAAATTGCTTGTAATCATTCCTCAGAATTCTTTCTTTCCTGAAAAAGCCGGCTATCAAGTCCGCTATCTTTATCTCGTCCTCGTATCTGCTGTCCATGCTCTTCACAAAAGGATGGAAACCGAATTCCCTTTCTATCAGCTTCTGCACGCAAAAATCAAAAAGCGACTGGTCTTTCGTCTTCGTAAAGCTTATGTCCATTATGATTTCCTGCGGCTGTATCCTGTTCCTCTTTATGAAAAAACATGCAGCATTAAACCATAGGGCGGCTTTCGCCTTTAATTCGCCCTTGAAGAATCCTTTTCCCAAGCTTTCCGATTTCCGCGGACAATTGCCTTGTCTGGTTCTGCAGGCTTCTCGCGATTGAAGAGAGGCTGGAAACTTCTTTCGCATCGGAAATGAGATCCACAACCTTTTCCGCTATGTCCTCCGTTATCCCTTTTTCAGCCATGCCATTACCGCCATGATTGCGCTTTGCCTGAATAAATATCTTTTGCCTTCTGCCAAACATTTATATATCGGGGCGGCAAATCCAATATTGAATCAATATGACTTGAATTCATTACGGATTGAATTGCATGATATGCTGATTCGATTGTAAAAAGCAAAAAGGCTTGATCAGCGCTCCTGCAAATCAAATCATATCGAATGAAAAGGTTCTAATTATGGAGGACGAAGTCGAGGTTTCGGGAAAGGACGAATACGAGATTTTTCCTGTCTCGCCGGTGCGGAGGCTTGAGGACCGCGTGAAGCATCTCGAGTATGCGTCCGCATACTCGGGAGCGCCGCAATTGCAGGGGCTGGTAACGCAGATAGTGGAGCTTGTCAAGAGCAACCAGAAAATAGTTGACGAGGTAATAAGGGCAAACGCTGACTTGAGGAACGAGCTCTCGCGCCTGCCGCCGAAGATAGAGGACCTGATAGTGGAGATGAAAAGCTTCATGAACCTGATAAAGATGGCCGGGGAAGAGGAGGTCTCGCTTCCGCCGGAGGCGATGAAGCCCGTGACAGAGCAGTTCCAGAAAATGGTGGAGCAGAACCAAAAGCTTGTGGAAAGCAACCAGGAAGTGCTGAGCGCCCTGGAGGATATAAGCAAGAAAATAAAAACCGGCACGCCCGTGTCGCAGCTGCTCTCCGCATACCCGAGAGTCAGGATAAAAAGCTTTGAGAAGCAATAATCGATATCGATTGAATTGCAATACGGCTTGGCTGCAGGAACGCCTGCAACTCGCTCGCTTCACAATCGCATTAGCGTATCTGTTTAATTCATTCCATATCGAATTCGATTGTTTGTTTCGATTATTTTCTTTGGTGTCAAGATGAAAAAAGGCATTTCCGCAATCATCGCAACCATAATTCTTCTGATGATAACCGTCGCGCTTGTCGGCTTGTTGTGGAGCTTCTCGAGCGGACTGTTCGGCTCGATAAGCGCGAGCGCGGGCAGCCAGGCTAACGCGGCAATCACGAGGGCTGGAACTGAATTCACGATAATAAACGCGAGAAACACCACGCTCACAGCGATAAATGTCACGGTCAGGAATTCCGGAACGCAGAACATCGACTTGGACACGCTCGCGGCTTTCGTGGACAACAGCGCGGCATCCGACACCGCGTCCGGCAGGCTCGCGCCGGGAAGCACTTCAAACTTCAATGTCACTTCCTCTTTCAGGCTGTCGCAATGCGGGAACCACACACTCAGGCTTTCCGTTTCTTACGCGTCGGACGCATACTATACGGTGCAATGCTGATTCGAACTATGGAATGAATTTGCGAAACGCTTTAACGGCCGTTATATGCTGCAGTTCAATCCGTATTGGCAGCCGTTCTTGTTTTAGAATTGGTGCGCAATGATGTGCGGAATTATTATAAGGAGGCTGATGCAAAAAAAAATATGCGCGGCAATAAAAAAAGATTTTTCAGGCTCAACTTTCCCCCTGCGGTTCGGAAAGCGCAGACCGAAGCGATGAGCATGACGCTGTTTCTCCTGATAGCGGTAATCCTGCTCTTCTCGGTTTTTTTCTGGGGGAACTCCGTGATAGGCGGCAACTCCGACGAGGCGCGCCTTTTTTCCGCGGAGCGGTTCATGCGCAGCCTTGACGAAAAAATAAGGGACGTCGCCAGGAACGGCGGGAGCGATGCCCTGCCGCTTCCTGCTTCTGCGAATATCAGGATGGGGGATAACAACTCCATCGAGTACATCCTCCAGAACAACGCCAATGTGCCCGCGTCCTGGGTATATGTTTCGGGGGACGAAGCCGCGGAAGCTGGGCCGGACGGGTTCGAATCCGTTATACGGGAGGAGAAGGAGGACGGCGGAATAATGATGCAGCTTTATTACAGGAACAGGACAGGCTCGCAAACATTCCTCATACAGCCGTTCATGGAATATACGGGCGGCGGAAAGAATATCATAAGGATTGAAGGCAACGGCACCTCATTTTACGGCAGTTTTGCAATCAACCGCGTCAGGCTTTCCATCGGATGAGGACACGGAACGGGTATGTGAAATTTTTTCGTGGTTTTTTCTGAAAATGATTTTTGGCTTGATATTTGCAATCACCGCAAATTTTTATAAGCAGGCTGATGCAAAAATGAATATGCGCGGCAGGAAAAAAATGAAATATCGGAAAGGGCAGTACATAACCCTTGAGAATGTGTTCTTCTTTGCGATAGGTATAGCCCTGGTAATAAGCGTGTACGCCGCGTTTTCAGGCATATCGCAGAGCATAAGCTCCGCCGCGCTTCAGGACCAGCTCTGGAAGGAAGGCGGGCAAATCCGCTCGGGCGTTGCAAAAGTTTTCTTGGCGGGAAACTCAACCAATTCCACGGTAAGCCTTTCTATGAATGTGCCTCTTACGCTTTCCGGCTGCACCTATAAGATAACTGTTGACGGCGGAAATCTCGTGGTGAGCTGCGCGGGCGTCGCCGCATCAGGGGCGTTGGATTTATATGGAATCGAGACCAAAGTCAGGAACGGCGCTGCGTACAGCAGCTCGGGAAAAATAAATATTATGTATTCGGGCGGAAGCATACTGGTAAGCTGACTTATGATGCGGTGATTTTTTGGGAAAACTGAAATTAAGATACAGGAAAGGGAAGGGTCTGAACCTCTATAAGGTTTTCAACGCTTCCGTGAAAGGCTACAAGCGCGCAAAAGAAATGGAGAGGAAAAAAAACCCGGAAATCTTGTCGTCAGGCGATATTGTAAAAATTCTCAGAGGGGCTGGAATTGAGAATGAAAAACCGGAAGAGCGGAAAACCGAAGATGTAAAAGGCATAGAAATAACGGCTTCCGAGGAAAGGAGGGCGAAAAAAACCGAGGAGGGGCAGCAGAAGATAAGCGTGACATATCCGCTCATCCCGAGCCATCCGCTGCCTGGGCAGGAGGTGTTCGCGTCTGCATCCATAAGATGGTCGCCGCGCGAGTCCGCGCTCGTCTATCTCGTTTCCGAACCCCCGCTCTCCGAGAAGGAGAAGATTCTTCTGGAGCAAATAAAGGCCTCGCTTATAGAGAAGCTCGATGTGGATTTCACGAAACTCAGGCGGGGCGAGGCAAAGGAATATTTGGAGAGGCAGTTCAGCGAGACCGTGTCGCTGATGTCGGGCGAGCTTCCGCAGGAAAAGCGCAGGCACCTTCTTTATTATGTGGAGCGGGATTTCATCGGGCTCGGCAAGATTGAGCCGCTCATGCATGACCCGAACATAGAGGACATAAGCTGCGACGGCGTGCGCATACCGATATTCATCTACCACAGGAACGGGCGCATAGGCACGGTCCGCACGAACATCTCGTACAGCTCGCCCGAGGAGATAGACTCCTTCCTGAACAAGCTCGCGCAACGCAGCGGAAAAACCATCTCAGTGGCTGAGCCGCTTCTCGACTCCTCCCTGCCCGACGGCTCGCGAATACAGCTGACCTTGGGGACAGACATAGCAAAGCGCGGCAGCAACTTCACGATTCGCAAATTCACTGACATTCCGCTCAGCCCTGTTGACATGATGAAGTTCGGCACCGTAGACCCGAAGATTCTTTCATATCTCTGGCTGATTACCGAGCACGGCAAGTCCACGCTCATAGGCGGCGGCACAGCCACGGGAAAGACCACGCTGCTCAACGCACTCTCGCTCTTCATCAAGCCGGAGCTGAAAATCGTGACAATAGAAGATACAGCGGAGCTCAGGCTGCCCCATTCCCACTGGGTGCCGCAGGTTGCGAGGCAGCCGATGGCGGAATTGGGAGGAAGGAAGATCGGCGAGGTTGACATGTTCGACCTTCTCCGCGAATCATTGAGGCAGAGGCCTGATTTCATAATAGTCGGCGAGGTGCGCGGCAAGGAGGCTTATGTCCTGTTCCAGCAAATCGCTACCGGGCACGCGGGCATGGCTACCATCCATGCCGACACCATGGAAAAGCTCGTTGACAGGCTTACCACGCCGCCCATAGAGCTGCCGCCGAGCCTCCTCGAAAATCTGGATGTGATAATATTCCTGGTCAGGATAAAAGTCGGCAACAAGTATGTGCGCAGGGCTTCCGCGATTTTCGAAGTCACAGGCTTTGACAGGGAAAGGAACGCGCCCCTGACAAACATGATTTTCAAATGGGACCCTGTGGCCGACAGGTTCGAGACCGCAAACCCCAGCATACTCCTGAAAAAGATTTCAGATGCTTCCGGCGCGAGCGAGACCTCGGTGCAGAAGGACATAGGCAGGAGGATAAAAGTGATGAACTGGCTGCTTGAAAAGGACTACAGCGACTACAGGATATTCGCGAAGGTCATGAAGCTTTACTACACGGAGCAGGACAGGCTCTTCGAGATGATTGAAAAGGGATAAAAAATATTATGGCTTGAACTAACAAAATCAGAACGGCTGTTCATTACGATTCATATTCGAAATTAGGAACGGATATGGAAGCCAAAAAGTAGGCGAAGCCCGCTTCCAGCGGAGCAGCGTTCCTGTAATGATTCGTAATGCGGCGAAACTGAAAAATCATTCCGTATTGAAACAAAGCCATCGTATCTGATTTTTAATTTTTTTTGGTTTCAATATGGTTTTCAGATTAAATCATTAACAAAATAAAAACCATAACACGCGAAAACGCAAATGACGACAAGAATTACAAAAGCCGTTGAGTGAAATCGAAAACAAATTCATTGATATTGTAAAAACCGAGTGATGAAATTGTGGGATACTCTCAAGAGTCTTTCGTTCAGGCTGTTCGGAAAGTCGCTGGAGCCGTACGCGGAATACTTCGGCAGCATCAAGTCTGACATCGAGATGTCGGGACTGCGCCTCAGCCTCGTTGAATATGTGTACATAATGTTTTTCGTTTCCTTTCTCATTTTCATAACGGAATTTCCGCTTCTTTCATTCATGCTCGGCTTCTTCACCGCGGTGCCGATGGCGTTCTTCCTGTCGCTCACGCTGGCGCTCTTCATGTCAATGCTCACCTTCTTCATCTTCTATTCCTATCCCGCCCTGATTTCTGGGGCGAGGAAAAAAAACATAGACGGGGCGCTGCCCTTTGCCACGACATATCTCGCCACCATAGCGGGAAGCAGGGCGCCGCCGATAACCATGTTCCGCGTGCTCTCCCAGTTCAGGGAATACGGCGAGGTCGCGAAGGAGGCGAAGAAGATATACACGGATGTCTCCGTGTTCGGGATGGACCTGCAGGAGGCGATGAGGAAGACTGCGGGAAGGACCCCGTCCGCGCAGCTGAAGGAATTGCTTTGGGGGATGACAAATGTCATCCAGACCGGCGGCGAGATGTCCCTGTTCCTGAGGGAAAAGTCGAAGGGCTTCATGCAGGAGTACAGGAGGAGCCTCGAGCAGTTCTCGCAGAGGATATCCCTGCTCATAGAGGTCTACCTCACGCTGATAATCGTGGGCTCGATTTTTTTCGTGATACTCAGCGCGATAATGTCCATCTTCAGCAGCGGAATTGGGCTTCTGCTCTCGTTCCTGCAGTTCCTCATAATTTTTTTGGTTATGCCTGTTGTCTCGGTGGTCTTCATAATAATTATAAAGTCGGTTTCGCCCTCCATGTGAAAATCGATAATGCTGAAAAAAAGTGTGACTTGAAATCATTACAACTTGAATTGGATACGCTGGTACGATTTTAAAAATAAAAAGTTTAACCAGCGCCCTGCAAACCAAATGATGCTTCAGGTGATAAAAATCAAAAAACCGAAAACAGCTGCCGGGAAAAACTTTTTTTCCGACCCCGTGCGCCTCCCTCCGATAGCCGCAGTCATCATCCTCGCGGCTGGAATAATTTTTTTCCGCGGCGATGTCGGGCTGCTCGGGAACTTCGTCATAATATCGATGCTGGTCGGCGTCGTTCCCTATCTCGCGGCCGCGTACCTGAAACACGAGAGAATCAGGCTCGCGGAAGAGCAGTTTCCTGTATTCATGAGGGACTTGGCGGAGGCGCAGAAGGCGGGCTCGAACCTGCCTGATGCTTTGAGGAATGCGTCAAAAACCGACTACGGCAGGCTTTCCGCAGAGATAAAGAAGGTGAGCGACCAGCTTTCCTGGGGAATACCCCTGCAGGAAGTTCTCGACAGGTTTTCCGCAAGAATGAAAGGCTCGGACATAATCACGAGGTCGGTCAGGATAATAAACGAGGCCTACAGCAGCGGCGGAAACATATCCGACACCATGGAGTCGATAGCAACGGATGTGAGCATGATAAGGGAGACAAAAAAAGAGAGGACCGCTGTAATGGCGCAGCACATCACGATGGTGTACATCATATATTTCGTCTTCATAGCGATTGTGCTTTCGCTCTCGAACACGCTCATCCCGATGCTCAACCTGAACCTCGGCGTCGCCTCCGGATTATCGCTGTCGGGCGGGGGCGGATTCAGCGATCCCTGCTCCTCCTGTTCCGCAGGCAACTACATGTGCGTTTCCTGCTCTTCGTTCTCAACGCTTTCCCTGATATTTTCGCTCGGCACCGGCGCGATAAGCTATTACAGGGCGCTCTTCCTCTCGATGGTGATAGTGCAGGGAATCTTCACGGGGCTTGTCGCGGGGCAGATCGGCTCAAACTCCGCCGTCGCCGGCGCCAAGCACAGCTTCATCATGACCGCGATCGGGTTCGGCGTGTTCATGATAGTGCTGAGGCTGGGAATCGCCTGATGAAAAAATTTTGATGCATACAAATCAGCGCAAACGAAACCTGTTCGTACAGGACTGCAATCGCATCAGCGTAAATGAGATTCGAACCGTATTGCAATTTTAAAAAAATATTCGAGTGATGCAAATGATTAATAAGAAAACTAATTCAAAGAAAGCGCAGTTTTTTATAATCTCCGCGGTCATCGTGGCATCCATACTCCTCATCGCGAGCCGCAACCTCTCCGACCTGGGGTCGGCTGGCCTTTCGAGCGGCGCGGAGATGGTCGAATTCGGCTATATCGGCATGATAAAGCAAGCGCTTTATAACGCCGCCAAGGCTTCCGCCTGCGACAGGATTGGCGAGGACATCTCCGCGACGGAAAATTTTTTATCAACCGAGCTTGCGAAACGGGGCATCGGGCTTTCAGCAAAGCACCAAATCATTTCCTGCGGCAGCGTGAAGTTCGATTTCAACATCTCCAGCGGGGGATTCTCCAGCTCAACGGAATTCTGGTATCCTTGAGCGATATTGATTGAGTTCATAATCAGAACGGCCGTTAAAGATGCTATTCTGAAAAGCGTTTCTTGTTTCAAGTCAAATCATATCGATTTTCCTGCAAATCGTTTATTTAAAAGTTGAATGCAATTTTATTTTATGGAAAAAAGCAAAACGGTATGCCTTGGCATCGAAAGTACTGCACAAAAATCGGTTTAATAAACTGAAAGCAGAAATACTTTCGGCATCGGCATAGTCAAAGATGGAAAGATTCTTGCGAACGCAAGGGATATTTACAAGCCGAAGGAAGGGTATGGAATAATTCCAATGGAAGCCGCGAAGCACCATTCTACCGTTGCAGAGGAAGTTTTGCAAAAGGTTTTGGAAGAGGCGAGAATCGAATTGAATGGTATTGATATTATCGCATATTCTGCAGGACCCGGCTTACCACCATGTTTGCGCGCCGGCGCGAAATTTGCCGAATCATTAGCGTTGAAACTTAAGAAGCCGCTAATACCGGTAAATCATTGTTTGGCGCATATTGAAATTGGAAAACTCGCTTCAGGCGTGAAAGATCCTGTTACGCTTTACGCGAGCGGCGGCAATACGCAGATTATTGCATTCGCGGAAGGAAGGTATCGCGTGTTTGGCGAGACTGAAGATTTGGGAATCGGTAACGCGCTTGACATGTTCGCGCGCGAGTCCGGCTTGGATTTTCCGGGCGGCCCGAAAATCGAGCAGCTCGCGAAGAGCGGAAAATATCTGAAGCTGCCTTATGTTATGAAAGGGATGGACCTTTCTTTTTCCGGAATAATCACGGAAGCGCTGCGCCAGCTGAAAGGCGGCGCGAAGATGGAGGATGTTTGTTTTTCCTTGCAGGAAACGGCTTTCGCGATGCTTTCCGAGGTAACGGAAAGGGCTGTTGCGCACACCGGAAAAAGCGAGGTCCTCCTGACAGGCGGGGTCGCCGCGAATAAAAG
>DAIDAN010000160.1 GCA_027310605.1 Candidatus Aenigmatarchaeota archaeon
GAATAGGACGAGACCATGTCTTTGAACGAGGGGCATTTCTGATAATACGTAATCAGGACTTTTAAGAGCATCAGCCAACATTAGGAGGGGTCCTTATGAGTTCTATAAATAAGAAGCAAAGCCACAACGAGCAGGGAGAAGTATGGTGACCGGGTTACCAGGGTAAAGGCCTTCCGTTTTAGGCTTGTAGCAACGGACGAAAATCCCTGAATAGGCCAGCGCAACGTCTTAGAATAGCCTCTCGTTGTAGTTCGAAGTGCCGTTATGCCAGCGAAAAAGCTTTAAAACAGATTCCTGAATAGCGCACAGAGTCCCTATCATTCGGAATGATGGTATCTCAATATTATGGTGAAAACCATCAAGTTGCGCAATCATGCCCTCTGGAAAATCCCAAGCGTTACAGATCGATAATTCAAAAAGGTCGCCATTCAGTCGTCTCAGACGGAATTCTTCCAAGAACCCTTTTCTTTTCCTTTCCCACATCAAATAACCGGGAGCAGTAAGACAAAAG
>DAIDAN010000161.1 GCA_027310605.1 Candidatus Aenigmatarchaeota archaeon
TTATTTTTCTTTTTTAGAAGAACATAAAAATAATATATCATTAACTGAATTACATAAAATTAGCGAAAATTTTTATTTTTGGTTAGAAAAAAATGATACTAATGAAAATAACATTGCAATAATTAGAATAATAAATGTATTTTTAAAAACCTTTAATGATAGAATTAATGAATTAGATGAAAATATTTTATTAAAAATTTGCACTACTGTTTTAAAAAATAATGAACTTAATGATTTATTTGTAGCTAAAAAAGAATATGAAAATATTTTTGATATTGTATTTACAAATAAAGAATATGATGATAATTTTTTCAAAAAAATTAATAATAATCAGTTTTTTATTGAAAATAAAAATAAATTACCAGAAGAACAACTTAGAAGATTATCTTATTATTCAATGAAAGATAAATTCAGTGTTTCTGAAAGTAAACCAACTAAAACTATAAAAATATAATGGCAGTGAGTGTGGGATTCGAACCCACGGCTCCTTCTCAGGAGCAACGTCTTAGC
>DAIDAN010000162.1 GCA_027310605.1 Candidatus Aenigmatarchaeota archaeon
ACGCGAATTCGAAAGTCTCCTTCTTCTTCTCCTTCGCCTCCTCCTTCAGCTTTCTCATTGTTTCTTCTGAAACATTGCCCGTGTCGTAGAGCAGCCTTCCCACTAGCGTGGACTTGCCGTGGTCGACATGCCCGATGGTCATAAGATTCAAGTGCGGTTTCGCAGCAGCCATAAAAAACACCTCTTTGATTGATATTCGATATGACTTGATTTGTAGGAACGCCAATAAAAGCGTTTCTCGCAAACAGCCTAACAAGCCGTTCTTATTATGGAAATCAATCCATATTGTATTCATTCCGTATCGGTTTTTATTATTTTTTTCAGCTAAATCGAATCGAAATTTGTTCGCCGATTGCCGTTCTTTTTCTTTTGTTTGAAAGCTATTTAAAGGTTGCGGAAAAATCGGATTTATGGAAGATTACTACAAGGAAGTATTGGGAATGAACCCCCCCCCCAAAATCTGGAAAAGGAGGAGTAGGCGTTCTTATGAATATATGAAAATAAATGTC
>DAIDAN010000163.1 GCA_027310605.1 Candidatus Aenigmatarchaeota archaeon
ATCTACAATCGACCATCGATGCAGGAAGATTACTGCAAAAATGGCATGAATGATTTCATGTGTACTTATGCCACACAACACTTCATTCGCAACACTGAATTGATCTATGTTGTGATGATGAGATCTCAAGATGCCATCTATGGTTTCTTCAATGATTTTTATTGGCATTGTTACGTTTATGATCAAATGTTTACACAGCTTCAGAAAAAGTATGTAAATTTACAGAAAGGTAAGATAGTGTGGATTGCAAACAGCTTCCATGTCTATGAAAGACACTTTGATATGTTAGACAAAATGATGACATCTTATGTTTCAGTGGAACGAATCGATGCGTAAAATAGTTGATGCACTGCCTCCTGAAAAGGAGCAACTGTGTCACAAAATGATCCAACACGGTTACGATTACTTGATCAAGACTCTGGGTGGAAAACCACGCAGTTGGTCATTTGCTAATGCGTATCGACACGAAACAGAGAACTATATCATGGAAAAGATGATCTCTGGTACCT
>DAIDAN010000164.1 GCA_027310605.1 Candidatus Aenigmatarchaeota archaeon
AGCGCATATGATATGGTATCATTTAGATTCTTTTCTTCGATAACATCAAGGCCCATATCACAGCCCAACTTTTACTTGTATTTAGAATTTCTGAATTCTTGTTCGTTTATAAAGAGGAGATAAAAAATCACTTTCTATGGGTGGAGCAAAGAAAAAATCGCCTGCACAAGCAGAAAAGGCTCAACAAGCAGAAGCTGCAAAAAAAGAAGGTCCTGGTAAAAAAGACAAGAAAGAGCAGAAACAAAAGACAAACATCTCTGTCATAATAGATGAAAACCAAGCAATGAATTTTATTAAAAGCTCCAAAGTTTTCACGGTTCAAGAATTGTCAAGACAAGCCAATGTCAAAGTATCAGCTGCCAATGCATTTCTTGTTAACTTGTTACAACAAGGTTCCGTGAAGAGAATTGGCGGTTACAGCGGACACCACGTTT
This sequence comes from Candidatus Aenigmatarchaeota archaeon, assembly GCA_027310605.1. Classification (GTDB taxonomy): domain Archaea; phylum Aenigmatarchaeota; class Aenigmatarchaeia; order Aenigmatarchaeales; family DAIDAN01; genus DAIDAN01. Next base: position 435 of record DAIDAN010000164.1, read on the forward strand.
ACGTGCCAGCCTGAGTAATTGAAAATATATCTCCTGGTTTTACTTCCTTTAGTGCATCCAAGTTTGATGTTATCT
>DAIDAN010000165.1 GCA_027310605.1 Candidatus Aenigmatarchaeota archaeon
ACCATCATCTTCGCAGCTGGATGTTGAACATCTATCTCTTTTAGAATCGTTGCTCCATCATTGGTTATTGTTATATCTCCTAAAGAATCAACAAGCATCTTATCCATTCCTCTCGGCCCAAGGCTTGTTACAATTATTTCAGCTACAAGTTTAGCCGCCGCAATATTATTTCGCTGAGCTTCTCTTCCTCTAGACTGTTTTGAACCCTCTTTTAATACAATTACAGGAATACCCTCGGATGTAGTCTGAACCGAAGCCATGAAAAAGTTTGATTTTTCTAATTTTTATAATATATTGAAGAATATCACGAGTGATAATCAAGGCTAGTAATTTTCTTCTGGTTATTTCTATTGAGAGTACGAGGTAATAATGATGTTAAGTAAGAGTAGTGTCAAGAGTCTGAAAAAATTACCAACGCAGCCGTCAGTTCTTCTTGTTGGCATACCAGGGCCTGGTCTGATAGGAACTCTATCGGTTTCATATCTTGTTCATGCCTTAGATATGGAG
>DAIDAN010000166.1 GCA_027310605.1 Candidatus Aenigmatarchaeota archaeon
GTGCGGGCAGGCATTGCTTTGCGAAAATATTCTCTCTTCGCCATCCAGTACCATTACGGTTCCCTGTCCAGCTTTTGTTGCAGTCTGGATAGACTCGTATAGTCTGCTTTTTTCTTCCCAGGCTGCTTTGAGTCTGTCAACTACAATCTCGATATTGTGCCACTTTTGTTTGTCAAGTACAGGTGCCTGACCATTTATCTCTATAATGTCGCCATCAATTCTGATTCTTGAATAGCCAGATTTTTTTACAGATTCGAATAGTTTTTCATATGTTCCTTTTTTTCTTCGAACCAGTGGTGCCAAAATTAAGATTTTTTTGCCCTCTGATTCCTTGAGAACAGATTCGCAGATTGATTCAACAGATTGATTTGAAATCTTTCTTCCACATCTTGGACAGTGAGGTATACCAATTCTTGCATATAGCAATCTGAGATAGTCGTAGATCTCAGTTATGGTTCCAACAGTAGACCTTGGGTTTTTGCTTGTTGTCTTTTGCTGGATTGATA
>DAIDAN010000167.1 GCA_027310605.1 Candidatus Aenigmatarchaeota archaeon
TTTAAATTCTAATTTAACATTATTATTCATTTAAATAATTTTTTGAAAAAACCAACTTTTTCTTTAGGTGGTTTATTTACATTATCTAAATCGCTATTTAGATAATCTTTCCAAACTTCTTTAAGAACAAATCTAGCTAATTCTTCATGACTTAGCTCTAACCCTATTAATTGACCATCTCTTATTTTATTCTTATCAAAACCATATTCTTTTGGAACATAATTTTCACTAATCCAGATATTAAGTGCTTTATCATCTTCATTCATCTTACTTAAACGACCTTGCCATAACATTCTCAATAAGTATTCTGTATCATCATGAAAATGTTTAAAAGCTTGATCTTCATTTTTAACATTTTTGTTTTCCCAAATAGTTAAACTCTTTAATAAATCTTTTTTTACTTGTGGTTCAATGTTTGTTTTATTATCGAACATAATTATCCTTTAAATTTAATTGGTTTAGTATTACTTGTATTTGCTTTGGCAGTTTCTATATTATCAATAAT
>DAIDAN010000168.1 GCA_027310605.1 Candidatus Aenigmatarchaeota archaeon
GTAAGAGGGCTAGCTTTTTCCGTTACCGAGACATAGAACCTCTGTACATTCCGAAGATACGTTAGAAGTGGACTGAAGGATGGCGTCGGAACTCGTTCAGATGAGATGCGTGGCCTGCAGAGGAGGCGAGCCCACTCTGACCGATGCTGAAATTGCTGATCTCCAGCCACAGGTTACAGAATGGTCAGTGCTTGAGAGGGAAGGAATCAAGCGACTTGAGCGTGTCTTCAAATTCAAGAACTTTGGGGAAGCACTCTCATTCACGAACAAGGTCGGGGAGATTGCAGAGGTGGAGGGGCACCATCCTGCAATCCTGACGGAGTGGGGGAAGGTTACGGTGACGTGGTGGACGCACAAGATCAAAGGTCTCCATAAGAACGATTTTGTCATGGCGGCAAAGACAGACAAGCTTTACACCAAAGAGTAGATGCGCCGTCAGACGCACAGTAGATTGTTCTCAAGCGAGAGTGGAGTTTAACTACTGATTCTTGTTACATATTTGGTA
>DAIDAN010000169.1 GCA_027310605.1 Candidatus Aenigmatarchaeota archaeon
GCGAGATACTCTCAAAAAGCAGCCTGTTCGGAAAAGAGCAGAAAGACATCTTGTCCGCATCCTCGGATGCAGGCTTCTTGCATTACCTGCTGAATTACGGGGAAAGGACCTGCGCCTTTCGCTTTTCCGGCGACAGTCTGATAAACATTCTCGGGGAGGAGGGAAGAAACATTTACAGCTTCTACATGAAGACTGCAAAATTCGACAGGCCTTCGCGCGTGGATTTTTATTGCAAGAATTACGAGGCTCCGACAAGCGCAGCTGACAAAATCTCCTCGATTATATTGTCATCCTGCTGCAACGATATTTACGGTTTTCCCGCGCCGCTCATAGAAGCCGACTTTCGCGCAAAGCTCTGCGAGGATGATGTTGAAAAGCTGCACAGCCAGATTGTCGACAAGATAGGCTTGGTCCCGTCGCTGATGAAATTGCGGCGTGAACTGCGGCCGCTTTAGAGGCTATTTATATTTCTATTACAGACTAATTCTTACAAGAGGTTGATAGT
>DAIDAN010000016.1 GCA_027310605.1 Candidatus Aenigmatarchaeota archaeon
AAGATTTACGGTTGATGATGCAACAAAGACGGTTGTTATAGGTAAAGATGAAGGATGTAATATCCTTTATGAGCAAAAATGCACAGTTCAAAATAATACAAAACAATGCGAACAAATCCCTGAAAAAACAACATGTAAGATTGGGGCAATTCGCATAAAAGATTATGTAGCTTTTGGTATTGATTCTGAAAAAGATAGTTGGAATACAACATCTTTACATATTTTTGTCGGCGTGGCTTTAAGCCCTGCAGAAGGAGGAGAACAATTAAGTTGAAGTCCTATTTTTAGCGAGTCGCCGCAGATTGCGTGCAAAATATATTTAGCTAAACTTTTTTTCTACTCCGGCATCCTTATCCCCACCAGCTTGCTTTCGCCGTTTTCCATGCTCACGCCGTAGACGCAGTCTGCCTGCTGTATCGTGGTGTCGTTGTGGCTTATCACGATGAACTGCGCGCCTTCCGAGTATTTTTTTATCAGGTCCACTATCTTTCGCGAGTTGGGCTTGTCGAGCGCGGCGTCAACCTCGTCAAGGATGTAGAAAGGCGCGGGCCTAAACCTTTGGATAGCGAAAAGGAATGCGAGCGCAACCAAAGTTTTCTCCCCGCCGGACATCGCATCAATGTTCAACAGCTTCTTTCCGGCGGGCGAAGCTTCTATCGCCAGCCCCGCTTCAAGGTTGTCCTCCTCCAAGCGCAGGTCTGCCTCGCCGCCCGTCAAGTCATTGAACACAATCTTGAACTGTTCCGAAACGGATGAAAGCGTTTTCGAGAAAGTCTCCTTCCGTCTGCTTTCTATCTCAATCATAATGGAAAAAATCTTCTCGCGCTCTTTCGAGAGGAGGTCAACCCGCTCCTTCAGTTCCTTGTAAACCGAGTTCTGTTGCGCAAACTCCTCCACGGCTTTCATGTTTATCGGCCCGAGCTTCTGGATTGCGATTATGGTTTCCTTGAGTTTTTTTTCCAGTTCTTCGATTTTTTCATCAAGGATATTTTCTTTTTTGTAATTGCTGAACTCGAGCTTCAGGTTGTCAAGCTCCGCCTCCAGCCTCGCCTTCTGGATTTTCAGCCTGTTGCTGTCGTTCTGTATCACGAGCCTCTTCTCGTAAACCTGCTTTCTCTTTTCCCTTATTGCCTGCAATTCCCTTGAGATGGATTCGCGCTGTTTTTCCGCGTCCGTTAATTCGGAACTTCCCTTCTCCTCCTCGCTCTGCAAAACCCGCAGCTGCTTTTCCAGCACGACAAGCTCGCTGTCAGTCTTTGAGATTTCATTTTCAATTCCCGCTTTCTGTGCTTGGTATTTTTTTATCTCGTTCGCCTCGAAAAGCGATTTTCTCTCGCGGTGATAGAAGCCGCCTATCATCGCGCCGCTCTTCTCCACGAGGTCGCCGTCAAGCGTGACATACCTTTTCCCTGCGCCCAGCTTTTTCGCAGTCTCAATCCTGTCCACGACAACAGTGTCGCCGAAGATGAAAGAGAACGCGTTCAGATATTTTTTGTCAAATTCAATAAGATTTATCGCCAAGTCAATGACGCCAGAGGCAACAGCGTTATCATTTTCTTTCGGCAGCTCCCCGTATCTGGATTTTATCTTGTCAAGCGGAAGGAAAGTTGCCCTCCCGATTTTGTTCTGCTTCAGGAATTTTATGCAGTCGACTGCGACGCTGCTGTCAGAAACCACGATGTCGTGCAAGTGCGGTCCCGCTGCCACTTCAATGGCAGTCTGGTGCTCCGGCGGGACTTTCGAGAGGCTTGCTATCGTTCCATACACGCCAGTCCTGTTCAGCCTGAGAATTTCCTGGACCGGGCGGCTCGCGGATTGTTCAAGGCTTCGCTGCTGCAGCAGGTTCAGCTTGTCGATGATGTTGTTAATTCTTTCAATCTCTATTTTGCCCGTTTCAATCTTGTTCTTTTTTAACAGTATGTCAGCGCGCAGCTTTTCCAGTTCTTTTATTATCGAGATGTCCTTTGAGCGGTTGAAAAGCTTTTTCTCAAGCTCGTCGAGCTCTTTCTCTTTCGAGCCGAGCGAATCCTCCTCAATCTGGAACTGCTTGTCCAAATCCGCGGAAGCTGTTTCCTTCTCCTTTATCTTCCCGTCAAGAAGGCTCATCGCGCCCTCTGCCTCGCTCAATTTTTTGTGCGCGATCGAGGCGCGTAAAATGTCAAGCTGCTTGGAAAGCTTCTGGTACTCCTCGGCTGCTTTGCTCTCCTGCTCGAGTTTTGATATCTGCGCGGCCCGCTCCGTCAGAACGATGGATGATTCCTTCAATCTTTCTTCAACAGTCAAAAGCTCTCGCTGCGCCTTCGTGCGCTTCTCGTCAAACTCCGCTATCCCGGAAATCTCGTCTATGATTTCGCGGCGCTCGAGCGGCGACATCTCTATTATCTCGGTCACATTGCCTTGAAGGATTATGTTGTGCCCGTCCGGCTGGATGTTCGCCGCGTGCAGCACCTCGAGGATTTTTTCCCGCGTCACGGTGCGCCCGTTCAGCTTGTAAATCGAGACTCCCTTGCGGTTTATTTTTCTTGAGACGATTATCTGGCTTTCCTCCAGCGGGAATCTCTTGTCCGAGTTGTCGAAAAAAATCGCGACCTTCGCGAATTCCGCGGGCTGCTTTCCCTTGCCGCCGTTGAAGATGACCTCCATCATCCTGTCCGCGCGCAATCCTTTTGCCGAGCTGCGCCCGAGAACGAAGCAGACCGCGTCCGCGGTGTTGCTCTTGCCCGAGCCGTTTGGCCCGCAAATTGTGGAAAAGCCGCCGGGAAAAGTCATCAGCGTTTTTTTCGCGAAGCTCTTGAAGCCCTGCATCTCTATCTTGTCGATTCTGACCATAATTATCACTTGAAGTTGGCATCAGAAAATAATAAGACCTGCCACAGAATACTAATGCAGTCCGCTTCTTTTAAGCGTTCTGAGAAACGGAGGCAAATCAAAATATTTATGCCTTGAATGGAAAGACCGGAAAATTTTTCTTTCTGGTTCTCATTCTGGCGGACTATCTAGGAATGATTGTATTATAAAAAATACTACTAGTTATCCAATCTATCATATAGTTGTTTAGATTATTCACTCTTAAATACTTCTGCCTGAAATATTTTTCAGATTGTCATGCGAATCGCGATTATCGATTACGAGAAGTGCAAGCCGGAGAGCTGCGGGAAGGAGTGCGAGGGCTTCTGCCCGCGCGTGCGCGCGGGGGATGAGACCGTCAAGTTCGCGGAAAATGGAAAGCCCGTTATAGACGAGGAAAGTTGCATAGGCTGCGGGCTCTGCGCGAAGAAGTGCCCGCGCAATGCGGTTCAGATAGTGAACACTCCGGAGCAGCTGGAAGAAAAGCCGCTGCACAGGTTCGGGAAAAACGGCTTCGCTTTGTTCCGCCTGCCATTCCCGGTGAAAGGCGAAGTCGTGGGACTGCTCGGACAGAACGGCCTCGGAAAATCTTCCGCGCTGAAAATCCTGACGGGAAGCATAAGGCTGGAGCGGGACAGGGAAGGGCTTGTGAGAATGTTCAGGGGAACGGAGCTGCAGGACTATCTTGAAAAAATGTTTTCGCAAAAGCTGAAAACCGTTCTCAAGCCGCAGATGCTTTTTTCCAACGGCCCTTTTCTGTCCAAGCGCGCAAAAAGCGCCGGCGGAAAAACTGTCTGCGAGGTTCTGCAGGAGTCTGACGAGAAGGGAATGATGAAAGAAGTTGCAGAAGCGCTCGAGCTTCGGCCATGCCTTGACGGCAGGATAGAAACATTATCGGGCGGCGAACTTCAGAGGCTTGCGATAGCAAGCGCGGCGCTGAAAAAATCGGATGTGTATTATTTTGACGAGCCTTCATCTTTCTTGGATGTAAGGCAGAGGATGAACGCGGCGAAATTAATCCGCAAACTCGCGCAGGACGCGGCGGTGATGGTTGTAGAACACGACCTTTCCTCGCTTGACTTTTTGGCGGACAAGATTCACATCTTCTACGGCGAGCCCGGCTGCTATGGCATCGTCTCGAAGCCGTACGGGGTGCGCGCGGGAATAAACGCCTTTCTCGACGGCTTCATCCGCGGGGACAATGTCAGGATTCACGAGCCTGTTGATTTCTCCTTTTCAAAAGGCGCGGAGCAGGTTGAAAGATATATAGAATATCCCGGCTTGAAGAAAACGCTTGGCGAATTTTCCCTGTCCGTATCTGCCGGGCAAATAATGAGAAAAGAGGTTATCGGAGTTTTCGGCGCGAACGGCTTGGGAAAGACAACCTTCGCGAGAATCCTTGCGGGAGAAATAAAGCCGGACGCGGGGGAAACGGGCGGGATAAGCATCTCCTACAAGCCGCAGTATCTTTCTTCCAATTTTGATGGAACCGTATCTGAGCTTCTTGAATCTTCCATCCGCCTTTCGGAAGACTTCAAGTCCTCGGTGCTGCGCCCGCTCGGCCTCGACAGGCTGTTCGAGAGCAGCGTGAGAAAACTTTCCGGCGGCGAGATGCAGAGGCTCGCGATAGCCGTCTGTCTTGGAAAGGACGCGGACTTGTTTTTGCTGGACGAGCCTTCCGCATATCTTGATTCCATGCAGAGGATGGTTGCGGCGAAAATCATCGGGAGGGCCGCGGAAAAGACTGCCGCTGTCGTGATTGACCATGACCTTCTTTTCCTGAACTGCATCTCATGCAGGGCGATGCTGTTTACAGGGGAGCCGGGGAAGTCCGGGTTCGCGAAACAGCTGAATCTCGCCGAGGGAATGAACGAATTCCTGAAAAGTCTGGGCATAACTTTCCGCAAGGATGAGGAGACGGGCAGGCCGCGCGCGAACAAGCCGGGCTCGCAGAAGGATGCGGAGCAGAAAGCGAAGGGGAATTATTTCTTGGGGTGAATTATCTTGTAAGAATTCTCGCTTTGCTGTTCCAAATTATATATGCCTTCGCCTAAAATATGCGATAACACCCTTGAGGGATAAGTTCCGTTACCCCTAAGCTTGGCGCTGTGTGCGCGATTTTTTATTTCATCGCAGAAAGAAAGAATCATATCTGAATTGTCCAGGCTGCCGCCGTTTTCGGAGAATGAAACAGTCGCGTAATTTTTTCTTATTTTTTTGCTTACCCTGAAATATTGTTTCTTAATGGCTATCTTGCCTTCCAAGTCAGGGCGTTCCTGGACAATCTCCCGCAGCGAATGAACCTTCCCGTCCCTGCTTATGATTGTTATAGGCATATTTCTTCTTGAACCGCAAAGCATTTATTTGTTTGAATATAATAAAAAATCGTCTCGAGCGCCAATATATTCACTTGTTAAAGTTTAGATAAACAGAAAAGCGAAACAAATAAAATAAAAATCAATTATGCAGAAAACGCAAAGGTTCTAATTATGGAGAATAAGATTGAGAACAGGAACGGCTTGAAAAAAAGGCTGCCCGCGAAGGAGAGGCTGATTTCGGAGATACTGCCGAACGACATACGCGTGCGCATTCTCGGCACGGTGATAGGCGGGAACGAGAATTCCATAATGGTTGACGACGGCTCGGGAAGGCTTGAAATCGTCACGGACGGGCAGGCCGCGGACACGGGAAAAATGGTGAGGGTTGTGACGAGAGTGCTTCCGGTAAGCGGCGGGTTCGAGGCGCGCGCGGAATGCATCCAGAGGATGGACGGCTTCGATGTCGAGCTTTACAGGCGCGCGCGGGAGGTTGCGAAAAATATTTGAGGTGGTTTTGTGGAAGAAAAATATGTTGGACCGATGGCGGGCTTCACTGATGAAGCTGTTTTTCCTGTAAAGACGCCGCTAAAAAAAGACGGAAGTGTTGATTATCTTGAATTGTGGAAGAAAGTGAATGAACAAGGAATAAAATTGTACGGACTTTACAGAATGTTGCGGCGGTAAAAAATTACATTCGTTTTAAATACTTTCCGAATGAAATCAGAAAAGCGCAGAATGATTTATCGCGGCGCTTTCTGAACGAAGCGAAAAAAGTATGAAACGATAAGTTGAAATACTTGGGCTTGCAAAATAAGGAGGCGGAAAATGTAGAAAACGCTTTAATGTAAAAATAATTTTCATAATTGAATAAAACAAAAAGGTGGTATTATGTTCAGCGCGGAAATTGCGGACGCGAAGGTTTTGAGGGACAGCATAGACACTATTTCGCAGATTATCGACGAGGGCAGCTTCAAGATAAAGAAGGAGGGCATCGAGCTGCTCGCGACGGACAGGGCGATGGTTGCGGTCGTGGACTTCCGACTCGCCTCCGCGGCTTTCCAGAAGTACGAGTGCGACGCTGAAACCAGGATAAGCCTGAACCTCTCTAACTTTCTCACGGTTTTGAAGCGCACTTCGGGTTCGCTCGAGATGAAGGTAAGCGAGGACGGGAGCAAGCTCGAACTCACGGTGGCAGGCGACTCGGTGCGAAACTTTTCCATCCCGCTCATGGCCGCGTCATCCGAGGACATCCCGCCGGTGTCGCAGCTTGAGTTCCCCGCTTCCGCGGAGGTGAAGGCGGCGGTGATGGAGGAGGGCATCGCGGACGCGGACATAATCGCGGACTCGGTCGTGATAGAGATGGGCGAGAGCGGCTTCAAGATGCGAGCGGAGGGAGACTCGTCAAAGACGGACTTGAAGGTTGACAAGGGAAGCGGGACGCTGATAAGCCTTGACGCGAAAGACACCGTGAAGTCGAGGTATCCGCTCGATTACCTGAAAAAATTTATCAAGGCAGCGAAAATCGCCGACACCGCGAAGATACAGTTCGGCAACGACTATCCCATGAAGCTCGAGCTCAAGGGGAACGATGTGTATCTCGCGATGGTGCTGGCGCCGAGGGTCGAGGAGGGATGAATGTGAAAGATGATATGAGTCTGGAACAGCAGATTGAAGAATTGATTATACCTGCTATAAGAAACGCACCGCTTGGGGTTGATACTGGCTGGCCTTACAGCCGTATTCGTTCTCATTGGGGTCTTGATATGTTCCCAGACAAAAAAGAAAAACTTTATGCAGCATATCACAAAGTAATCGAAAGATATATTGAAGCAGGTTTGATACGCGAGGAACCGCTGTGTGTTGACGCATCTCAATATGTCTGGGTTAAGAAATAAGAAAGCAGTTTATTATTTCTATTTAAATTTTAACTGCGCAATTATTCTTATGTTCAAGTTCCAAATCCTGAAATACTACTCGCAGCCCTTCGTGCAGAACAAAATCGCCGGGTTCGCGAGGGGCAGGGAGGTTGTCGGAAGATTGGAGGACGACCGCTATGCGCGGCGTCCCGATGTCATTCTTTATCCGCGCGATGTTTCTGAAAAGGTGAAGCAGGGCGCGGTCAGCTTTCATTGCTCCGTCGAGCGCTGGCACAACCCCATGCAGCTTTCCTCGGAAATGCGCGAGCCGGAGATGCGCGGGCTGCGGGCATGTTGGGATTTCATAATAGACATTGACGCTAAGGCGAAACTGGAGCATGCGAGGACGGCGGCGCTTGAAGTTATTTCTTTTTTGAAGGAATTCGGAGTAAATCCGGCTGCGAAGTTTTCCGGCAGGCGCGGCTTCCATATCGGAATATCCGCGGATGCTTTCCCGAAGAGGATAGACCTTTCCGAAACCGCGAAGCTCTATCCCGAGGCGCCGCGGGCGATGGCAGGCTTCATCAGGGAAAAAATCTCGGAGCGGCTTCTCGATTCCTTGGCCGGGATGGAAGGCGGAGTTGCTGCGCTTATGAAGACGACGGACGCGAAAACGCTTTCGCCGTACGAGTTCATAGACATCGAGAAGGAATGGGGGAGCCGCCATCTCTTCAGAATGCCTTATTCGCTGCACGAAAAAACCTGGCTCGCTTCCGTCCCTTTGACAGAGAAGCAGCTGAAAAGTTTTGAGCCTGCGGATGCAAAGCCCAGGAGCATCAGGAAGTTCGATTCCGAATTTATGGGAAATAAGGAATGGGAAGCGTCGGAGCTTCTGGTGCAGGCGCTCGAGTGGCAGTCGAAACAAAATGTCAGACCAATACAGCAAAATAAAAATCGTATTGAAATAAAGAGCGAGATTCCGGAAGAATTCTTCCCGCCGTGCGTGAAAAACATTCTGTCTGGGATAAGCGACGGCAGGAAGCGCTCCGTCTTCACTTTATCAGCTTTCCTGAAATACATGAACTGGAGCCCGGAGCGGATTGAAAAGCGCGTCGAGGAATGGAACTCGAAGAACGATTTTCCTGTAAGCAGCGCGCTCGTGAGAAGCCAGCTCAAGTGGCATTTGCGCCAGAACAGGAAAATATTCCCGGCGAACTGCGACAGCGACTTGTTTTACAAGTCGATAGGGGTGTGCAAGCCCGATTCCGTTTGTGCCGGGTTGAAGAACCCAATTAACTATGCGTTCCGTGCATACAGAAAACAATTCAGGGCTGCGGACGCCGCGATAAGGAAAGAAAAAAAGGTTTTGAGGAGGAACAGGAAGAAGAAAATTGAATTGAAAAACATAAACAAGGAAAATAATAATTATTGATATTCTCCTTTCACGAAGTCAATCTTTAACTTTGCGAAATCTGTTATTCCAAACCTCTCTGTCAATTTTTTTCTATGTGCTTCAAGTGTATGTGAAGAATAGCCGTTTTTAACTCCCTTAAAATATTCGCTTACAGCTTCCTTAAGGTCCAAATCCTTAAAATCGTTCTCGCCCATCTTCCTTTCTTCCCCTCGCAACCGTTTCGTGAAAATAATTTCCGGTATTTATTTTGCAAGAATATTATATCCCCGTTAAGCTTATAAAACTATCGCTTTTTTCTGCATAGTCCCAGAATTGCAAAAGATTATAAAATCTTCCGCATAATAATTGGTATGAAAAAAGCTGCCGCGAAAACCAAAAACGCGAAACTAAAAAGCGCGAACCTCCTGCAGGAATTGAAGACAGAGATTGAAGCCGCGCTCGAAAAAGCCGCGGGAAAAAAGCTTGCGCTGAAATTAGCGGAGGAGGGGCACGGCGACTTCGCGCTGCCCTGTTTTGAGATGGCAAAGGAAATGAAAAAAAGCCCGCAGATGATAGCGGAAGAGCTTGCAAAAAAAATAAATTTGAAAGGCATTGCTGCAAAGGCTGAGAACGGCTACCTTAATTTTTACACCGATTGGAACAAACTCGGACGGAAGCTTCTGGAAAGCATTGATGAGAAATATGGGAAGGGAAACGAGGGAAAAGTTTTTTTGGTTGACACTTTCCAGCCGAATCCTTTCAAGGCGGTTCACGTCGGACATCTGAGGAATGGTGCGCTCGGCGACAGCATCAGGAGACTTTTAGAGTTCGAAGGGAACAAGGTCACGACAACCACTTTCATGGGCGATATGGGCGCGCATGTCGCGAAATGGCTCTGGTACTACAACAAGTTCCATAAGGGTGAAATTCCGGAGAAGGATGTGAGCAGGTGGGCGGGAAAGATTTATGCGGAAGCGACGAAGAAGATGGGAGAAAAAAAGGAATATGAAAATGAAGTGCAGGAAGTGAACAGGAAACTTGACAGCAGGGAGCCCGCACTCGCGAAACAGTGGAAGGAGCTGCGCGACATCTTCTTTGACGATTTCATGCGGATAGCGAAAGAGCTTGGCTTGCGGCTGGACGACCATATTCCGGAAAGCGTCTGCGAGGAGCCGGGAAAAAAGCTGGTGATGAAATTTTTTAACGATGGAAAGCTGAAGAAAAGCGATGGCGCGATAGTGATTGACCTGCAGGAATACGGGCTCGGCGTTTTCATCTTGCTGAAAAGTGATGGAACAGCTTTATACTCGACAAAGGACTTCGGCTTGTTCGAGCTGAAAAGAAAAAAATACAAGTTCGACAAGTCGCTTTATGTTGTGGCGAACGAGCAGAACTATTATTTCAGGCAGCTTTTCAAGTCTTTCGAGCTTCTCGGCTTGGCGGAAAGGGAAAAGCTATACCATGTCTGCCATGGAATCGTAAAACTGCAGGAGGGGAAGATGTCCTCGCGCCTCGGCACGGTCGTGCTTTACGAGGATTTGCGCGACGAGGCGATCAAAAGAGTCATGAAAATTATAGGGGAAAAAAATCCGGAGCTGCAGGACAAGGAGCATGCCGCGAAAAAAATCGCGCTCGGGGCGCTGAAATTTTCGATGCTTTCCGTGGAGTATGCGCGCGACATAATTTTCGACTGGGAGCGCGCGCTTGACTTCGAGGGGAGGAGCGGACCCTACCTGCAGTACGCTTATGCGAGGACTTGCGGGATTTTGAGGGATGCGGGAAAAATCCCGAAAAAAATTGATGCAAAACTTCTTTCCGATGAAGCTGAAATTTCTCTGATGAAAAAAATCGCGCAGTTCCCGAACGCGGCAGCCGCGGCTGCAAGGGAATATTCGCCGCACATAATCGCCAATTATCTGGTGGAGCTGGCGCAGGCTTTCAACGCGTTCTACAACAAGTTGTCCGTGCTGAAAGCCGAGACTCCCAAGCTGCGCTCCGCAAGATTGAAGCTCGTCGATTCCGCAAGGATTGTGATGAAAAGCGGCTTGTATCTGCTCGGCATAGAGGCGCTTGAGAGGATGTAAGTAAATATCAATCAGCAACAGGAACGCAGATAAGAATACGAATAAATGCAAATATGCCGGCAACAGCATTCAAGTCGGGTGACTAATATGGCGGTTCTGTTTTTTTGAATTCAATTCGTAATGAGCCGTTCTGATTTTTGTGAACTCAAGCTATAATGAAAAGCCATTATGATTATGAATGTTGTTCCGAACAGGTTTGTAAACCTTTAAATACCTTTGCTCCAATATTTTCTTACAAATAATTTATCGGCATCTTGTGGTTTTATGGCAACGAACATAAAGGTCAAGGAGCTTCTCGGAAAGCCTATCGTTTCCGACAGCGGCAGGAAATTCGGGATAGTAGGCGATGTCGAGTTCATAACCGAGTCCGGCGAGCTCATGAATGTCAGGATAGTCGAAGCCGGCGCGAAGGGCGGGAAGGACACGATACCCTTTTCCGCGGTGAAGAGCGTCGGCGACTTTGTCGTGATAAGCGAGAAGGACTTGGAATAATCCGAACCGCAAGGGGGAAGTTGAGCTTGAGCCCCTTCAGTTCAAGGGGCTTTCTTGATACCTCCTTAATTCTGAAATAATATTTATTTTTTAAATTCTAAGAATAAAAAAGGATTCGAATTTTTATTTTCTAAACAGAATCCTACAAATAAAAACGCTTAAATAGACTTCTTCCGATAAACTTTTTCACACGAAGGTTCGCAACAGTTTATATTATTGATACTTCGTATACCAATATTGCTGTTGCTCACTTGGAGAAAAAAGTTTAATCAAAAATATGAGTGATTGAAATGGTAGCAAAGGATGAATATGTCGAAAGAGTGCAGTCTCTCATGAATAATCCCAAGAACATAAGAAACATCGGGATTGTGTCGCATATTTTCTGACAGCAATTCGCTGCGGAAATGCGTTTACACCACGGAAAGACCACTCTGACCGACAACCTCGTAGCGGGCGCGGGAATGATTTCAGCGGATCTCGTCGGCGAGCGGATGCTCACTTGGATTGACGAGCAGGAGCGCGAGCGTCTCATGACCATATACGGCGCAACCGTAACGATGGCCCACGAGTTCGAGGGGCAGAAGTACCTGATAAATCTTCTCGACACTCCGGGACATGTTGACTTCGGCGCTGATGTTACGCAGGCGATGCGCGCTGTGGATGGCGCCGTGGTGATGGTCTGCGCTGTGGAGGGAATAATGCCGCAGACGGAAACGGTTCTGAAGCAGGCTTTGACGGAAAGGGTGAAGCCGATTCTTTTCATCAACAAGGTTGACCGCGCAATCAAAGAGCTGAAGCTCACGCCGGAGCAGCTGCAGAAAAGGCTTGCCGCTATCGTCGTGGAAGTGAACAAGTTCATCCAGCGCCACGTGCCTCCGGAGTTCAAGGACAAGTGGATTCCGAAAGTAGAGGACGGCTCTGTCGCGTTCGGTTCCGCCTACAAGAAGTGGGCAATCTCAGTCC
>DAIDAN010000170.1 GCA_027310605.1 Candidatus Aenigmatarchaeota archaeon
GTCTGGCCCTGATTATTTCGGGCCTGTGAAGAGTTTCTTAATGGAACAGATGGGAATTGGGTAATTCTATCTCAAAGAAAAATTCTTTATTCTATACCAATCCTTGACTTCCCCCTCGGTTGAGAATAAGCCGATTTCTTTCACAACAAAACTCATTCCGATATCCCCAACTTCCGCCATAATTTCTTCTTTTATTTCTTGCGGAAAGTTTCCATACAGCAAGCTCAAGTGCGGCATATACTTCTCCGGAAAGCCGAATATTTTTTGCGTTTCCGCGTTTGCTTTCATCAGGCTTTCGGTTTCTTCAACCTTTGCAAACAGGCACTTGAAATATTCTTCACTAAAACCAATTCCGGAAAGCCTTATTTCAAACGCTTTTATGGACTTACCCGCCTATCAATGTAATATGGGGCTTGAAAAGCGGGGCGGAAAATCTTCTGCTCAGTCTGGAAATTATTTCGGATAATTTTTCATAAGCCTTCCCCTGAGGTACCAGCCAGAGCG
>DAIDAN010000171.1 GCA_027310605.1 Candidatus Aenigmatarchaeota archaeon
GCTGTTAACATATTTTTTACCTTCTCTAATATATTTGATGTTTATATGCTCCCAGGGTAGGATTCGAACCTACGACAAACGCATTAATAGTGCGTGATTCTACCGCTGAACTACCTGGGAATAATTACAGAGATTAAGTCAAAATAAGTATGTTTTGTGCAATTTAAATAATAGCGAAGTAACTTATCTTTACGCAACTGTAAAATTCTTTATTTTCTTTCTTGTTTTGGTGCAACATACACACCAAACTTTATTGGTTTATTTTTATTACTTGGTAAGGGCCAAGCACATAATCTGTATACAAACTTATCATGATCAACTTCTTGTCTGAATTTAGTTTCATCAGGACCTGTTAGCCAATACATTGTACCTATTTGTAGTTCCATGTTTGTTCCTTTCATAAAAATCGACACCACGATCATACATGCAGTACATCTATGTAGATGGTTTTCCAATTTAATGGATGGTGTCAGTTGTCCTCCGAGATGGAATCGGACCATCGT
>DAIDAN010000172.1 GCA_027310605.1 Candidatus Aenigmatarchaeota archaeon
TATTTAAACGGAACCGAAAAAGTTGATTCGTTCAAATGGCTTCTTACAGAGCGCGTCGGTACGAAAAAGAAAATTTATGGTTACCTCGGCCCCAAGTTTCTTGAATTGGTAATGAGCACGCATCATTTTGTTAAAGGTAAATATCTTTCTTATGCTTCGCCTTCAACTGCAAGGATGGGGCGCGCTACAATGCTTCTGTTATGGCCGTTTGACAAGAAGATACGGGAAGCTCTCGGCAACATGATGAAAAACCCTTTCAGAATTTTTAAAAGAGCTCATCTGCAAACAATCATGTTTATTCAGCCGGTGGATTTTATGCCGGACGGAAGACAAAGCATGTGCGACGGATGTCCCGATATTACGGTTCATAACGATGAATTGGTTTGGTCTTGCCGTCTTGAAGAAGTTATGAGCTTCGGCGGATTTTTAAGATCGGTTCCGAAAAAATAGTTAGAAGGGGTATGTTCCGGAATAGTCTATTAAGCCCAAACCTTGCGTAACAT
>DAIDAN010000173.1 GCA_027310605.1 Candidatus Aenigmatarchaeota archaeon
GTGCCAGCAAGGCCGCCGTAAATCTCGGAACCCTGGTAAATAAAACCTCTCCTTTTGCACAAGGAGATGATTTCTTCCATCCCAGCAGAAGTTTTCATATCCGATTCTTTTTTTATTTTATTGCTCACGATTTTCTCTTCTCTGTTTAATTTTTTACGCTTATCTCCGCTGAACTTCTCACGGGACAAGTTCGCTTATTCTCTTCCTGCTTGGCCATATATAAAAACTATACTAGCAGATTTTTGGAAAGAAAAAAGGCGGGACAAACCTTCGGTTTGCCCCGCCCTTTTTTCTATTGAACCACATCCCCCACTCCTTCAGTATATTGCGGATCAGACGTGATATTGGTCGTCACTGCCGGCTTTGTTTCGCCAACTCGAGCGCCGGAATAGCTATCCGTGCCGCTCACCGTCGCCTCATTGAGGAGTGTGACTGGCTGGCCGACTTGCGAAATACTCGGCGTTGCCGCTACTTGGAATGATGCGCTGCGCGCAGAATAGCTC
>DAIDAN010000174.1 GCA_027310605.1 Candidatus Aenigmatarchaeota archaeon
CTGCTGCTCCAACGGTGGCAAATATTAAAATACTTTGCAAAGCATATTCAGGCACTAAAGTTGCCATTAGAGTTCCGCCCATTGCCCCTGCAATACCTGCCGTTAAAATATATGCACCCCTCATTTCATCACCTATTTATTTAATTTTTTAAAGTAATTGTTATTCTTTATTGGTTGTCAACATTTAAATACTTTTGCTTTATCCTACCTTATTTTATCAAAAGTAGTGATTCTGTTTCGGTCTGTCCCTTATTTTCCGCAAGCGCTTTTTCAAGCGCAGCGAGAAAAAGGGCTTCTTCTTGCAAGTTTTCAGCGCACTGATTCTCGAGAGGTCCGCTGTTTCGCGCCGCCCCTTTTCTTTCTTAAGAAAGAAAAGTGGTAGTTACGCGTTGATTATGCGATGGCTGCTTCTAAGCCTACGCCCCTCCTGTTTTTGAACCAGCACCACTTTCGCGACTTAGCCAAGATTTAGGGACCTTAACCTCAGGCTGGGTTATGGCTG
>DAIDAN010000175.1 GCA_027310605.1 Candidatus Aenigmatarchaeota archaeon
GCATAAGCAGCGAGAAAATCATGCTTGATAATAATATTCCCGCGCACATCACGAGCTGGAAGGAAAAGATGTCAGCGTCGCCCTTCCTTTTCAGCGGAACAAAGTAAGAGCCCCATCCTATCGCGGATACCAGAGCAGCTATCAAGCCCAGCTCGAATGACATAAGGTTTTTTTGTGTTTGCCGAATTTAAGCTTTCGGCATCATATCAATATGGATTGAACTGGAAAATCTGAACGGCCGTTTAGGTTGCGCGATAGAGACACCATACCAGCGCAGCTGAAATCAAGTCGTAATGTTATCAGCGTATCTGAAAATGATTGCGTAATGGAGCAAACCGAATCCTAATGCCTGAAAAATGGTAGGATAAGGTAGGATAAAACAAAGATATTTAAAGCTTTGGGTGCAATAAGGAGCAGTTGAATTGAATATGGTGTTTCGAATGTCTGAAGATTCTCAAAATGAAAAAGAGCACAGGACAAAGGTATGGGAAGATATGCTGG
>DAIDAN010000176.1 GCA_027310605.1 Candidatus Aenigmatarchaeota archaeon
TGCTACAGTAATCCAGACAGAATCTACTGCTTTCTCCAGATACCCTTTCATACTCATGTCTTTATGCACATGACTGCGTGTCGGATTTTTCATATGAACCACTTTTGATATTAATATAGCCTTCTGCCCTTTTATTGCTTTAGCCTCTTGGCTATATATGTTATTATACAGAAGTGGTATATAAATGCAAGAGTTGTAATACGACATGGAACGAACTTATAACAACTACTTTAGGGTAAGCATAAGCTTAAATCTTTTATCTGTGAAGTAAAAATATGTCTCAAGAATCAATAGTATATCCAAGCAGTTTTATGCGGGATAGAAATCTTTTTGAATTCTTTGTCAAGAGAAAAAACAAGTCCCATAAAGGAGATTATGGAAAATTCTTAATAGTGAGCGGCTCAAAAGACCGTGCAGGAGGTCCTGCGTTGTCCGCTCTTTCTGCGCTTAGAACAGGAATAGATATAGCTGCGATATTTGCCCCTAAATATATTTCAAATG
>DAIDAN010000177.1 GCA_027310605.1 Candidatus Aenigmatarchaeota archaeon
GTGCCACGGTCAACCTATGGGGCTCCCATCGACGTCGCCATGGATACGCTCAAAGGAGGAGGGCAGGCGCTCATCTTCGCAAGCACCAGGAGGAGGGTGGTGAGCCTGGCCACTCGCGCCGCAGAGCTGAGCCAGAGGCACCTGAACGCGGAAGAGAAGAAGGCCGTTTCCGAGGCCGCGAGGAGGATACTCACGTCGGGGGAGGAGACCAGCCTGAGTCGGCTGCTGGCCGAGCTGGTCGCCAAAGGGTCAGCCTTCCACCACGCGGGGCTCGAGGCCGAGCACAGGAGAATCGTCGAGGAATACTACAGGGCCAGGGCCATCAAACTCCTTGCGGCTACCCCGACTTTGTGCTTGCCAGCGGGCGAGGAAATCTTTGGGAATCCAGGCCCAGTCCAAATTCAGGAGCTGGAAAAGGGCGACCGCGTGCTCACTCATGGAGCGAGATTCGAGAACGTCCTCGGCCCGACGGCGAGGAAGTATGAAGGCCTCATCCTGCGG
>DAIDAN010000178.1 GCA_027310605.1 Candidatus Aenigmatarchaeota archaeon
AGTTTGGGGGAAACAAAAGATTCGCTGAAAGGATTACAAATCATTGTTTGGAATTATATCAGAGAGAAGTTTATGGTGGAGAATATAAGAAACTCTGAAGCGTTTGTAGATAAAAGATTGAGAAAAGAAGGCATTGCTTTAATTTTCTGCCACAATATTCATTGGAATAATATTCAGTTTCTTCTGAAAAATCCAAGCAAGAATGATATTAAAGAACATTATTTTTCGCAAAGAGGAATAAAATCAATCAAGGAAATTGAGTCCGACTTAAAGGAGAAAAATAAATTATTATACAAATTCTGGAGGCTTAAGAACGATTTCTGAAAAAGTTTTTATTTTGCATTGCTTTTTTGCGTGTATTTTGAAATCCATTTGGATTTTTCCAAAGATTGAATAAGCTCTATTCCCTTATTCTCCAAGCTGAAATCTTTAGAACCGTCTTGAAATATTCTCTCTTCAATAAAGCCTTCTTTTTCCAAACCTTTCATAATTTCATAAGC